>JAFQNZ010000295.1 GCA_017395715.1 Clostridia bacterium
GAGGCCCTGTGCCGAGCGAGGATGCGCTTTCCGAGGCATTAACCTTGGTATCCTACCGCAATCTTACCCTGACAGGTTGCACCTTAACAAAGAAAAATCCGAAGGTTTCGATCGACCTTGGCTCGGTGGCCAAGGGATATGCTGTTGACAAGATCGTTTCCTATCTTGCCGAAAAAGACTGCATTGCCCTTGTGAACTTTGGCGGTAATGTTGCCGTTGTGGGAAACCGCGCGGAACAAGAAGTATGGCGCGTTTCGGTGCGCTCGCCCTTCGATGCGCAAAAGACGATTGGTAAGTTCAACATAACTTCGGGCGCAGTTGCCGTTTCGGGCGATTACGAGCGCTATTTTGAGAAGGACGGTGTGAGATACCACCATATTCTTTCACCTTTCAACGGCTACCCGAGCCGCAATATGCGAAGCGTGGCAGTCTATGCCGCCTCTGCCCTTGATGCCGATATGCTTTCGACCGCGCTCTTTGTGATGGGTGAGGATCGGGCGAAAGATTTCAAGAGCGAATCGGACCTTGAATTTTCTTACGTGATGACGATGGCGGATGGCAAACACTTGGTGAATGACAGCACAAATATTTTTACCCCCGGTAGGGGATGATACGGAGTGACACAATGAAACTTGACAGAACTCTGCCGAAAGAAACAATTGATCGGCAGTATGACTATATGCGCCGCGTGAAGGAATGGAATCCTGATGGTTTGAAGGCGCACGTCCTCACCTTTGGATGCCAGCAGAACGAAGCCGACAGCGAAAGAATTGCCGGCATGGCAAAAGAGATGGGATATGAGATTACCGATACGGTGGCGGATGCCGACCTGATTGTGATCAACACCTGTGCGGTGCGCGAGCATGCTGAGTTGAAGGCGCTTTCGATCACAGGGCAGTTTAAGCACTTAAAAGAGAAAAAACGCTCGCTTGTGATTGCGATGTGCGGTTGCATGGTATCGCAAGAGCATCGCCGCGATAATATTAAAAACAGCTATCCTTACGTGGATTTTGTGTTTGGCACAACAAGGCTTTACACCTTTCCCGAAATTTTATTCAACTGTCTTTTGACCCGCAAGCGTTCCTTTTACCTTGACGCAGGCGACGAGGGCAACATTCCCGAAGGCTTGCCGGTTCATCGCGCATCGAAATTCAAGGCGTGGGTTTCGATCATGTACGGCTGCAACAACTTTTGCACCTACTGCGTTGTGCCGTTTGTTCGTGGCAGAGAAAGAAGCCGTCACAAGGAAGAGATCGTCAAAGAAGTGACTGCTCTTGCCGCCGAAGGCTACCGCGAGATCACGCTGCTTGGGCAGAACGTGAACTCCTACGGCAAAGACCTTTACGACGATTACGATTTTGCCGATCTGCTTTCGGATCTTTGCAAAATTGAGGGCGAATTTCTCATCCGCTTTATGACGAGCCATCCGAAGGATGCTTCCTTTAAGCTGATCGACGTGATGGCGGCAAACGACAAGATTGCCAAAGCCTTTCACTTGCCTCTGCAATCGGGCAGTGACCGCGTGCTTTCGGTGATGAACCGCCACTACACCCGCGAGCGTTATCTGACCCTTGTGCGCTATATGCGCGAAAAGATGCCGGATATTGCGCTCTCTACCGATATTATCGTGGGCTTTCCCGGTGAGACCGAAGAGGATTTTGAAGACACCCTTTCGATGCTCTCTGAGGTACGGTATGACAATATTTATTCGTTTATCTATTCCAAGCGCAAGGGCACAAAAGCCGCTGTGATGGAAGAGCAGATTGACGATACTGTGAAGGGCGCGCGTTTTGAACGGCTTCTTGCTGTGCAGAATGCGATTAACCTTGACAAAAACCAAAAATACGAGGGCAAGGTGGAAACGGTGCTTGTGGAGGGCTACAGCAAGACTGACAAAAGCCGCCTGACCGGACGTAGTGAGCGCAACCGTCTTGTGCATTTTGAGGGCGATGAAGCCTTGATCGGCTCGCTTGTGAAGGTGAAGATCTTGCGCGGCGACTTGCACGCTTTATACGGCGAGCTTGTGAAAAACTGATTTTGATAAAACTAAGATACAGAAAGTGAGAAACTATCATGGAAATTATGGAAATGGCAATTATGCTCGGACAGAGAATGAAGCAGGAAGGCGCGGCTGAGCGTTTTCTCAAAGCACGCGAAGAATTCAACAAGAATGTGGATCTTCGCACCGCTTTTTCGGAATACAACGTACAGAGAATGCTTCTGGAACAGGAAGCCAATAAGGAAGAAATCGACAACGAGCTTGTGAAGAGAATCGACACCCGCGTGGACGAGCTGTTTGATTTCATCACCCACCATCCCGTATATGAAGAGATCGAAGCGGCGCAAAATGCCCTCAACGAAGAACTCAAAAAGGTGATGGACAAGATTGCCGAGCAGATCACAGGCGATGCACCTCAGGGCTGCACACACGACTGCTCGACTTGCGGCGGCTGCCACTAAAGGGGAATGAAGTGTTTAGAAACAGGCTCCCTTGTGTAAAGGGAGCTGTCAGCGAAGCTGACTGAGGGATTGTTTCAAATGGTATGATTGAAATACAATCCCTCCGCTTCGCATACGCTCAGCACCTCCCTTTGCACAAGGGAGGCTGATACGAGCAATCAACAGGGTATAAAAAAGGAGGGTGACGCATGGCTCTGTCCCCGATGATGAAGCAATATCTTGAGGTGAAAAGCCGCCATGAAGACGCGATCTTGTTTTTCCGTCTTGGTGACTTTTACGAGATGTTTTACGATGACGCGAAAATTGTCTCGCGCGAGCTGGAACTCGTTCTGACAGGCAAGCAATGCGGCGAAGAGGAAAAAGCGCCGATGTGCGGCGTGCCTTACCATTCTGCCGACGTGTATATCGGGAAGCTTGTGGAAAAAGGCTACAAGGTGGTCATCTGCGAGCAGACCGAAGACCCCGCCACGGCAAAGGGCCTTGTGGCGCGCGACGTGGTGCGTATCGTCACCCCCGGTACGATTACGGATAACAAACAGCTTCCCGAAGGGAAGAACAACTATATTGCCTCGATCGTGTTTTCCAAGGACGGCGCAGGACTTTGTCTTGCCGATGTTTCAACAGGCGAGATGCGCGCGACCTTCTTAAAAGACAGCGAGGGGGCTTTGATCAACGAGCTTTCGATCTACACCCCGCGTGAAATTCTCTTGAATGCCTCTGCCGAGGGCGCGCTCTTTGAGTTTTTGAAAACACGCCTTCGCGCTGTAACAAGCGTGATGCCTGCGGAATTATACGAAGAAACGGCAGTTTCAAAATGCCTTGCCAAATATCTGACACAGGCTGCTGAAATGTATGAAAGCCCCGTGACAGCGGCGGCGGTTTCGGTGCTGGTTTCTTACATTGCCGACACGCAGAAGACGGACATTTCCTACCTCAAAAAGCCGATCGTTTACGAAATTGGCGAGTTTATGGAGATCGATTACAGCTCGCGAAGAAATCTTGAAATTTGTGAAACGATGCGACAGCGTGAAAAACGCGGCACGCTTCTTTGGGTGCTTGACAAGACCAAGACCGCGCTTGGTGCAAGACTTCTTCGCAAGTGGCTCGAAATGCCTCTGAAAAATCCCAACCGCATTGTACGCCGTCAGGACGCGGTGGCAGAGTTTGTGGATGACTTCATGCTCCGCGAGGAGATCGGAGAACTCTTCCGCGGTGTGCTTGACATTGAGCGCATTATGACCCGTATTTTGTACGGCTCTGCGGGCGGCAAAGAGTTGCGCGCGTTTTCCAATACCATTTCGGTGCTTCCCAAGTTAAAATCGCTTCTTGCGAACTCGAAGGCGAAAGAACTTGCTACTTTGGCAAGTGAGCTTGACACGCTTGAGGACATCAACGACGTGATCATGAAGACCATCGTGGACGATCCGCCCTTTTCGGTCAGAGAAGGTGGCTTTATCCGTGACGGTGTGAATGCTGAGCTTGACCGTTTGCGCGCGATCATGAAAGACTCCAAAGGCTATCTTGACGAGATCGAGCGCCGCGAAAAGGAAGCGACAGGCATCAAAAACATGAAGATCGGCTACAACCGCGTCTTCGGTTATTACATTGAAGTTTCGAAATCGAATCTCGGCGACGTGCCGAATACTTATATCAGAAAACAGACCTTGACGGGCGGCGAGCGATTTATCACGCCGGAACTCAAGGAACTCGAATCCACCATTCTCGGTGCCTCTGACAAATCCTATGCGATCGAATACGAGATCTTCAAGCGCGTGACCACATTGATCTCGGAAAACGTGCGCCGCGTTCAAGCGGCGGCGGATGCGATCGCCACGGTGGACGTTTACCGCTCGCTTGCCGAGGTGGCGGCGAAAAACGGCTACACACGCCCCGAGGTGGACATTGGCGACGTGATCGACATCAAAGAAGGCAGACACCCTGTGGTGGAAGAATTTTGCGAAGCGGGCGGCTTTGTGCCGAACGATGCGTATCTGGATACGAACTCCAACCGCCTTGTGATCCTGACAGGCCCGAACATGGCGGGTAAATCGACCTATATGCGCCAGATTGCCCTGATTTGTATCATGGCACAGGCGGGCTCGTTTGTGCCTGCCACAGAGGCAAGAATCGGCATTGTGGACAAGCTCTTCACCCGTGTGGGTGCTTCCGACGACCTTGCCAGCGGTCAATCGACCTTTATGCTCGAAATGACCGAGGTGGCGTACATCCTTAAAAATGCGACGCCACGCAGTCTGATCATTTATGACGAGATCGGACGCGGTACTTCAACCTTTGACGGCATGAGCATTGCCAAA
>JAFQNZ010000296.1 GCA_017395715.1 Clostridia bacterium
ATAAACAAAAAAACACCCCGCGGGGTGTTTTTTTGTTTATCTTATAACTTGTTTCTCTGAATCTTTCCGCTTGACGTCTTGGGAAGGGATTCACAGAACTTCACAATTCTCGGATATTTGTAGGGTGCTGTCTTTTCCTTAACATAGGTCTGAATCTCTTTTTTCAGCTCGTCTGTCGCCTCGGTGCCGGGAACAAGCACAATGCTTGCCTTAACCACCTGACCGCGGATTTCATCGGGGGCAGCCGAAACACCGCACTCCAAGACATAAGGAAGCTCCATGATCACGCTTTCGATTTCAAACGGACCAATACGGTAGCCCGAAGACTTAATCACATCGTCCACACGGCCGACATACCAATAGAACCCGTCCTCATCACGCCATGCCACGTCACCTGTATGATAATAGCCGTCGTGCCATACCTCGGCTGTTTTTTCGGGATCACCGTAGTAGCCTGTAAAGAGACCGCAAGGCACGCCGTTTTGCAGATTGACAACGATCTCACCGGGCTGACCGGCAGGTACAGGATTGCCGTCGCTGTCAACCAGCGAAATATCATAGATCGGCGCAGGCTTGCCCATAGAACCGATCTTGTGCGGCGCGCCCGTCATGTTACCGATCATCATGGTACTTTCGGACTGTCCGAAGCCTTCGAGAATCTGCAGTCCGGTTGCCATCTCAAATTGACGGTAAACCTCAGGGTTAAGCGCTTCGCCCGCGGTTGTCATGTGACGTACGGTCGAAAAATCGTAACGCGAAAGATCCTGCTTGATCATCATACGAAGCATGGTGGGAGGCGCGCAAAATGTTGTGATGCCGTATTTCTTGAACATCGGCAGAATTTCAGCCGCATCAAAGCGATCAAAGTCATACACAAAGGTTGCCGCTTCGCAGAGCCACTGTCCGTACAGCTTGCCCCACATGGCCTTTGCCCAACCGGTATCCGAAATGGTCAGATGCAAACCGTCGGGGTCAACATTGTGCCAATACTTGGCGGTATGGAAATGACCGAGCGCATATTTGTGGTTATGCGCGGCAATTTTGGGATAACCCGAAGTACCCGAGGTAAAGAACATCAGCATCAAATCGTCGCCGCAAGGTGAATCTTCGCTTCTCTTATAGTGGGTACTGTAGAGGGTATATTCTTCGTCAAAGGAACGCCAGCCGTCGCGCTTGCCGCCCACCATGATCTTGTATTCCAGTTCAGGGCAGTTCTTGGCGGCAAGTTCAGCCTGCTCAGCCACCTCACCGTCAGCGGTACAAACAATGGCACGAATGCCTGCCGATTGGAAGCGGTATTCGAAGTCATGCTCTTGGAGCTGATTGGACGCGGGGATCGCAATCGCGCCGAGCTTGTTCAGACCCAGCATCGCAAACCAGAACTGATAGTGGCGCTTCATGACCAGCATCACGCGGTCGCCCTTGCGAATGCCGAGTGATTTGAAATAGTTCGCGCACTGTGCCGAGCCGCGGCGCATATCACGGAAGGTAAATCGCTTCTCGCTCTTGTCCTTGCCGATATACAGCATAGCAAGCTTGTCGGGCTTCTTTTCCGAAAGCTCGTCCACGATATCAAAAGCAAAGTTGAAACGGTCGGTATTCTTAAAACGGATCGAGGTCGGTGTGCCGTTTTCGTTTTCTTCCACATCGATGAAATTGGTATAAACTCTTTCCTCGGTATCTTTCTTCATGGCAACAGGCTCTGCCAGCTTGCCGATGAAAGGAAGATCGTCGGCTGCTACGCCTGTCGAGTTCAAAACGATCGCATAGAACTTGCAGTCAGTTCCCTGCACCGCGATCATACCGTGCGGTGCTTTCGAGTCATAATAGATACTGTCGCCGGGTCCGAGCACTTCGCGGTGCTCACCGACCTGTACCATCAAGTGACCCTCAAGAACGATATCCAGCTCCTGACCCTCGTGCGTGGTAAGTTCAATATCCTTTTGTTCTGCCTCAGCATCATACACCGAATGCACGTAAAGGGGCTCGGCAACGCGGTTGCTGAACGCATACGCTAAGTTATAATAGGTCATACCGTGTGCCTGCGCGATCTTCTGACCTGCGCCCGAACGGGTGACGGTATAAGACTTCAGCGTAGGGCTGTAGCCTTCGATGATATCGGTCACGTTCACGCCGAATGCGAGCGAACAACGGTAGATGAATGCAAAGTTCAAATCGCTCTGACCGTTTTCGCAACGAAGATATTCCTCCACCGAAACATCGGTTTTTTCTGCCATTTCCTCGGCAGAAAGACCTTCGATCTTGCGCAGCTCGCGGATGCGTCGCGCCATTTCCATGATCTTGTAATCAAGACCTGTCATTGTGTGTTTCATTTTGGTTTCGCCTTTCTTTTGAGAGGATGTGTTTTGGGGCAATAAAAAAGCCGCCCCAAAGAATACTTTGAGACGGGAAAACCCCGCGGTACCACTCAAATTGCAGTTACACTGCCACTCAGAGCCCAACAGCCCTTATGCCTTTACGCAGCCATCACGGAAGGGGTCTACTTGTCAAAACAACTTTCTTCCCTTCGGCTCGGAAGCTACAAACACCCAAAACCGTTCTGTGGCTCGCACCAACCGCCACTTCTCTGTGCAACTTTTCTGAGCGTCCTCTTCGTCAATGCCTTTACAATTTCATTCAGTATATCATATTTTTATCGAAATGTCAACTGTTTATTCAAAAAACAAACGGTGCTTTGTCAAACAAAACACCGTTTGTTTCTTATTTTTCCGTGCGAGGTCTTAACTTTTGATACAATGCCTCTGCCGCGTGCCGCATTTTTGCCACCTTAAAAGCATCGTTAAGTAAGCAGTAATAGGTCATATCCTTTGTCCCGATACCGATCACATCGCCCTTTTCGTACCAATAAAAATCGGCACAAACGCTGTGAGATGTCAGCGGGGCGTGTTCATACAAAAGCTTTCCGTCGGCATCATACAAGTGGAATCCGTTTTCGTCGTGAACAAGACGCCCGTTTCCAATGTCATAAATCGCCTTATAATCAACCGCCATCATAATGTGGGTATCCGACTCCAAATGATAGCCGCCGTTTTCCACGTCTTCTTTGGCGCATTCGCCCTCCCACGCGTACCAATCGGGAATGTGCGAAAAAGGTGTATCGCCTTCTTTTGCCTCGAGAGTGCCGTATTCATCCAGATAATACTCACGACCGCACGCCTTGCAGCGTAAAATCGCGCCCTCGCTTTCCATACTGCCCTCCGCGCGGCAATGACAGCATTTGTAAAGGATTTTTTCAAGTCCTTCTGCGCGGTCAGGTTCATCAATTTTTACGCGGTTTTCCGCCTGCCAGCGAAAGCCGTCAAACGAAAAGGCTTCTTTCACGATCGCATCCAGCTCGTGCGGGGTCTTTTCCTTAACATCCTCGGAAGTCAGTAACAGCTTCACATCGGCACTCACTTTTACCTTGCGCTTTTTGAGTTGTGCAAAGAGAGGTTTTTGCAAAAACGCGCCGTGTGTGGTAATCATGATCACAGGCACTTTCAGCACCTTGCAAAGCGAACCGAGATTATCGGGCAGGCGCACCGAACGGCCGTCAAAACTGTATCCCGCTTCGGGATACATCAGAACACTTGTCTTTTTCTTTTGAAGAGCGTATTTCATATCCTTCAGAAGCGTCATATCGCTGACAAATTTTGCCGTGGGAATACAGCCAATACGGCGCATCAGCCATTCAAGACCCATCATGGCATCCGAAGTACAAACGATCTGATACGGCATGGGATACAGGATTTTGGATGCCAGCTTCAGATCCAAAAAACTCGAATGATTCATCAGGATCAGATACGGTCCTTCCGGAAGGGTTTTCTTGTCGGGAAACGAATAGTCAAAGCGAATCACGTCCGCATCAAACTGCGACAAAACGCGAACCAAACTACGAAAGAAAAAGTTCGGTCGGATCGGTTTTTTGTGCTTGGGGCGAGGAAGAGCCATTGCCTCTTCCCATGTTTTTTTCTTGATTTTAATATTCATATACAGTCTCAAGCTTTCTTTTTTATCGAAGGTTGCGAGGCTTTGTCAGGTACAGTATATCATAAAAAATCAAGGATAGCAAGTCGTAGCACTTGAAAAAAACGCCGATTTTGGAAAAAAACCGCAAGCATAAACCGAAAAGAATTGCCACACAATAGCGCCAAAGACAAAAAATCAATGAAACAGAAAGGTGTTATCATGATGTCTTCCACCACCAAAGAAAAAAAGGGGCGCGGTGCCTTTAGCCTTCTGCAAAGAGTCGGCCGCGCCTTCATGCTCCCCATTGCGCTACTCCCCATCGCAGGACTTCTGCTCGGTATCGGCGCATCCTTTACCAACATCACCACGCTGGAAACCTATAACCTCATTGGATTTATGGGTCCCGGCACGGTTTTATATTCGATCTTCACCCTGCTTTCCTCAGTCGGAACGGTTATTTTTGACAATCTGCCGAT
>JAFQNZ010000297.1 GCA_017395715.1 Clostridia bacterium
GTAAGTTTTTTCGGCGTTTCTTGTGGATTTTGACGAAGGAAACGCGTGAAAGCGATCGCTTTTTTCGACTGAAAGGGGAATTTTGAACTTGACAGATTCCTTGAAATAATATAAAATATATACGTTATAAAGGTATTGATGGGATTATGCCCATCGGGTACTTATTCAGCTTTTCTTTTAAGGAGGAATTCACCTATGAAACATAAGCTGTCAGTTCTGTCAGTGATTCTTGCACTGCTGGCGCTTGTGCTTGTCTTTACCTCGTGCAGCACCGACGGTAACGTGCAGTCTGTCGAGTCGACAAAGCCCATCACGATCACGATCTACTCCATCGCAGGCGAGGGAACCACCCAAGCGGCGATTCAAAGAGTTCAGGATGAAATGAACAAGATCACCGAATCTCTTTATAAGATCCACGTCGTTCTGAAGTTCTATCCCGCCGATGAATACGAAGCCGCTCTTATGGCTGCGATCCAGGCAAACGAGAACGCAGATGAGATCATTGATACCGAAAAAGAGGATGAGGTCGTTGCCGATACCGTGGTGAACGAATACGGCAGACCGATCACCATATATCCCGATGCAAACGAGAATCAGATGGATATCTTCCTGATTCCCGAGGGCGTTTCCAAGTTTGACTTCTACACCCAGTCCTGTCTGAACTACACCGATGAAAACGGTGAGCTTGTTGAGATGGGCGGCGTTGCCGTTGACCTGAACTCCCACCTTACCGAGAACGGCAAGGGCTATGAGCTGAATCAGTACATTCCTGCCAAGGTACTTGATTTCTGCCGTCTTGATTCCGTTGATTCCGCTTCCGCTCTTTACGGAATTCCCAGCAACCGTTACTACGGTGAGGCTGAGTATATGCTGATCAACAAGGCACTCTTTGAGGAGTACAACTACGATCCTTCCATCATTACCGATATGGCTTCGGTTCAGCAGTTCCTTGTGGACGTTGCCGCTGACTGCAAGTCCGGTAAGCTTCAGAACGTGGTTCCTCTGTACAATACCCCTGCCATGAATCTTCTCAGCGTGACCGGTACCAAGAGCGTTATTACCTCCTGGGTGTCCAATACTGCGCTGGTTTCCGGCGGTATGTACACACCTATGAACATCTTCCAGATCCCTGCGGCACAGAAGGGTATGTCCTTTGTCAGCGCGATCAATGAAGCCGGTGGCATTATGCCTCGCGTAACTGATGAGATCGACTTCAATTCCAAGTTCGGTGCAGCCTTTGTCTACGGCAGTGCAGACGTTGTGAACAAGTACGCTGATGATTATCACATCATCATGAACAACGTTCCTTACATTGACGGCGAAGACATCTATAAGGGCATTTACGCGGTTTCCAACTATGCTTCCGAGTATGCTGACCGCTGCATCCAGATCCTGACCTGCATGAACACCAATAAGACCTTCCGCAACCTCTTTGGTTACGGTGTGGAAAACGTTAACTACTACATCGACGAGGAAACCGGTCTTGTGGTTTACAACGATGCTACCGAGTTCGAGATCAAGAACAAGGAAACAGGCGAGACCACCGTTGTGGATATGACCTACAACATGGATCTTGAAGCAACCGGCAATATGTTCCTTCTCATGCAGAACGCCGAGATGGACGAGACCGA
>JAFQNZ010000298.1 GCA_017395715.1 Clostridia bacterium
CGGTCTGCAACTTCTGTTTTTCTCTTTTTGATTGTTGCCTTAACATCTGCCTTGTATTCAGCAAAGGTGTCAAATTCGGAAACATCTTTTGCGAATTCGTCATCGAGTTCGGGAAGCTCAACAGCTTTGATCTCGTGAAGCTTGATCTTGAAGACAACGGGAGCGCCTGCAAGTTCGGGAGCATGATATTCAGCAGGGAAGGTTACGTTGATATCGAATTCGTCGCCGACATTGTGGCCGACAACCTGTTCTTCGAAGCCGGGGATAAACTGACCCGAGCCGAGCTTGAGTTCAAAGCCTTCGCCCTTGCCGCCTTCGAATGCAACGCCGTCTTTGAAGCCTTCGAAGTCGATCACGGTGATGTCGCCGTTTTCAGCTGCGCGGTCGGTAACGGTGATGTTTCTTGCGTTTCTTTCGCGGATCTTTTCAATCTCGGCAGAGATTTCATCTTCGGTAACGCGGATGGTCTTCTTGGTGAGGGTGATGCCCTTGTAACCGTCAACGGTGACTTCGGGCTTGAGATATACGGTAGCGGTCATAACAAGGCCGTTTTCATCGATCGAGCTGATCTCGAACTGGGGCTGACCAACAACAGCGAGTCCGCTTTCCTTGAGAGCGCCTTCGTAAGCTTCGGGAAGAACATCGTTGATGGCATCTTCATAAAGGAAGCCCTTGCCGTACATCTTTTCTACAAGGCTTCTGGGTGCTTTGCCCTTGCGGAAGCCGGGAAGGGTGATATCGGTCTTTTTCTTGTTATAGACAGCGTTTACTGCCTTTTCAAAGGTTTCGGCGTCAACGGCAAATTCGATGACTGCCTTGGTGTTATCGGTTTTGGTTACGTTTTTCAAGCTCATGAGCTTATCCTCCGTATTTTTATAAACATTTTATAACTACATTATTCTAATGTAAATAGCCTCTTTTGTCAAGTCTTTTGCGGAAAATATTTCAAAATTCGGATAAAGTGGTAAGGATTGGCACCTCTTTTGGGGTGAAATTCAGAAAATCTGCCGATACAATGTGAAATTCGATGCCTTCAAAGACCGTCATGGGGGCAAGTGCATAGATGCCGTGGATATGACCGTAGTAACAGCGCTTGATGCCGTATTCTTTCATCAGATCGATCAAGGGACGGCAGACGTAATTTTCAAACTTCGGGGGGAAGTGCATGAAGACCACTTTTTCAAGGGCGGGATCTTTGACCGAATCGAGCGAGAGCTTGAGTCTTGCTGTTTCTCTTGCGACGATTTTTTGGTAGTCGCTTGTTTCGGGTGCGTTGGCAGAATCACTGTACCAGCCGCGTGTGCCGCAGATGGCGATAGTGTCATAGACATAGGAGTTATTCTGTAAAAGTTTGATCGAGGTAATACCGCTCGCTTCAAAAAAATCGGTGACTTTTTTGGGGGTGTTCCACCAATAGTCATGGTTGCCGCGCAGAAGGATCTTATTGCCGTTCAAGCGGTCAAGGAAGAGAAGGTCATCGCCCGATTCTTCAAGCGAGATGCCCCAGGAGATATCGCCGCCTACCACAACGGTATCGTCGGGCGAGACTACACGGTTCCATTCGGCGGTAATTTTTTCATCGTGTCCGCGCCAACGCGAGCCGAAGATATCCATAGGCTTTTCGATTTTGAGAGAAAGATGGGTATCTGCCAGAGTAAAAAGAGCCATAATGACCGTCCTTTTCGTTAGCTGTCCGTGAGTGGGGGGGAGAATTTTTGTGTATAGCGGTAAGCGTTTTGCCAAAGGATCTTTTCGGCAATGTCGCTTGATGTTTCTTTGGCAAGATATTCAGCAAAATCTTCGATTTTGGTGATATGTTCAAGCTGATCGGGCAGCGTATCAACGCCGTCAAAATCACTGCCGATGGCAAGGGAATCCTCACCGCCGAGCGAGAGAAAATGCTTGATGTGCATAAGCACTGTTTCTTGCGACGCAATGTTGTTATTTGACAAATGATAGGGAACAAAGCTGACACCGACAATGCCGCCAAGGGATAGGATGGCTTTGAACATTTCATCGCTCAGACAGCGCTTATGGTGACAGAGTGCGCGGCTGTTGGAATGGCTTGCCATGGGGGCGCTGTTATGCTTTCGGCATATATCAAGCGCCTGCCAAAAGGTATTGTCTGAGGCGTGCGAAAGGTCAATTGCCATGCCGAGCGAGATGGCTTTTTCAACCGCTTCTTTTCCGAATCCGGTAAGACCTTCTTCGGTGTTCCAAGCACCGCCGATGCAGGAAGTATCCTTCCATGTAAGTGTTAAAATACGCACTCCGTGGGCGTAGAGTGTGTCGAGTCGGTCGAGGTTACCTGCCAAAAGGCGCGCATCCTCTACGGCTAAGATCGGGGTACAGTGAGTTGGCGTTTTTCTTGTGCCTTGCGAAGCATTATAGTGAGACAGAATGCGGAAAAAGTCTTGATAGGCCTCTTCATCGGTTAAGGTTTGATCCGACCAAACGGCAAGCACTCGGTGATTTTGAAATGTGAGTGCGTCGATCGGGGCAGACAGGTTTTTTCCCGAAAAAGGGGAGACTTTTTTGTGATACGCTTCGTACAGCGTATCGGAATGCCAATCAAAATAGACCATCAAAAAGCTTCCTTTATATAGCGGATCTTGGGGAAGGTGTTTCTGCCTTCTTTGGGCAGATAGACCTCGGCAACGTCAAAGCGCGGCTTTTTGCTATTTGGATGAAGCGAAAGATAGCGCGAGGCGGCGTGGCGGAGATGTTGTTTTTTCTCCTCGGTTACCGAGTCGGCGGGGTGACCGTACTTTTCAGTGTCGGTTGCTGCGCTTCGCGTTTTGACTTCCACGAATACAATATAGCGAAAACGGGTGGCAATTATGTCGATCTCGCCGCCTTTGACCGTGAAATTTCGTTGCAAAATCCGATATCCGCGCAGGCGCAGATGGCGGCAAACGGCATTCTCCCCACGATTGCCGCGTTTACGGGCGCTTTTTTGTACGGTAGTGTTCATTTGTTCAAAAATTTTAAGAAGGTCTTGCGGTGTAAGGGGCAAGGACCGAGTTCTCTGACAAGATCCATGTGCTCCTTGGTGGGGTAGCCTTTATGGGCGGCGAAGTGATACTCGGGGTAGGCGGCATCCATTTCCATGCAGTAGCGGTCACGGGTGACTTTGGCAAGGATGGATGCTGCGGCAATCGACATGGAAAGAGAATCACCTTTGACGATCGGCTTTGCCGTCATTTCAAAATCGCGGGCAATGTTGCCGTCCACAAGCACAAAATCGGGCTTGGGAGAAAGCTGTGCAACCGCGCGACGCATGGCAAGCTGAGAGGCGTTTAAGATGTTGATTTCGTCAATTTCTTCGGCTGTGGCAAAGGCAATGCCGTAGGAGACTGCCTCTTTGCAGATGATGTCAAACAGCTTTTCGCGCTTTTTTTCAGAGATCTTTTTGGAATCGTTCAAGCCCTCAATGACAAGACCTTGCGGTAAAATCACGGCGGCGGCGCAAACAGGGCCTGCCAGCGGACCTCTGCCTGCTTCATCTGTTCCGCAGATTACCGAATAGCCTGCTTCAAGTGCTTCGAGTTCGTATGTATAATCGGGCATTATGACCTCACATGACATTAAAGTGTTTTTTGAAGTGCGGCAATATCGGCAAGGAGTGTTTTGATATCCTCATCGCTTGTGGCAAAGTTTGTGCAGAAACGGGCGATAGTATGGGTATCGTCAACTTTTCCCATGTCCGAGAAAGTGTATTTCTTTGAAAGAATGTTGAGCATTTTGGAGGGGAGAATGGGAAACTGTTGATTGGTGTTGGAATCGACATAGAAAGAATAGCCGAGGGCGGTAATACCTTCTTTTAACAGCATGGCTTTTCGGTTTGCGTCTTTTGAGGTAGTGAAGTACAGATCATCCTCAAAAAGCGCGAGAAACTGAATGCCGAGAATGCGTCCTTTGGCAAGGAGCGCACCGTTTTGTTTGATGTAGTAACGGAAGTGCTTTTTCAGCTTGTCATTGGTGATAACAAGCGCTTCACCGAGAAGGGCGCCGTGTTTGGTGCCGCCAATATAGAAAGCATCGCAAAGCGCGGCAAGATCAGAAAGGGTGAGGTCGTTGCCTTCTGCTGTGAGCGCGTAGCCGAGGCGTGCGCCATCAACATAGAGATAGAGTTCTGTTTCACGGCAGACTTTGCTGATGGCGATGAGTTCTTCTTTGGTGTAAATCGCGCCGTATTCGGTGGGGTTGGTGAGATAGACCATGCCGGGCTGTACCATGTGTTCGCGGCTGGCATCGGCATAGTGGCTGTCATAGATTGTTTGGATATCCTCGGCGGTGATCTTTCCGTCTTTGGAGGGGATGGTTAAGACCTTGTGGCCCTTGGCTTCGATCGCGCCTGTTTCATGCACTTCAATATGTCCGACAGAGGAAGAAATAACCCCTTGATAGGGCAAAAGAGAGGCGGCGATCATGGTGAGGTTGGTCATCGTACCGCCCGGCAAAAAATGAACGGCGGCATTCGGGGCTTGGCAAAGCGACCTGATCAGTTCGCGTGCCTTGTCACAGTAGCAGTCTTCCGAATAGACATCGGTGGTATCTTCATTGGTTTTTATCATCCATTTGAGGACATTGGGGTGTGCGCCGCAGCCATAGTCATTTTCAAAACGAATCATATTGCATATCCTCCGTCTACTCCGAGAATCTGTCCTGTGATAAAGGACGCTTTGTCAGATGCAAGGAACAAAACCGCATTGGCAACATCAGACGGTGTTCCAAGCCGCATGAGCGGGGTTTCATCGATGAGTCCTTGAACGGTTTCTTCGTCAAGAGAAGCATTCATGGGTGTTTCGATCACACCCGGTTCAATGCAGTTGACCGTGATGCGTGATGGCCCGAGTTCTTTGGCAAGGGCTTTGGTAAAGCCTTCGAGGGCGGCTTTGGTTGCCGAATAGTGTACCTCGCAGGAAGCGCCTGTTTTGCCCCACATCGAGCCGATGTTAACAATCCTTCCGCTGTGGTTACGGATCATATAGGGTGCGGCTGTTTGTGTTACGGTCATAGCCGCTGTGAGATTGATCTGTACCATGCGGGCAATATCGTTGTCGGAGAGATCGGTGAAGAGCTTGATCTGTGAAATGCCCGCGCAGTTGACAAGAATATCAATTCCACCGAGAATTTCTGCGGCTTTTTCTAC
>JAFQNZ010000299.1 GCA_017395715.1 Clostridia bacterium
CCTTATCACGCAAAGCTTCCCTCCAAACGCAATCTTGCCGAAGAAACAGGTGTCAGTATCATCACCGTGGAGCACGCTTATACCCTTTTGTGTGATGAAGGCTATGCTACCGCCAAAGAACGAAGCGGCTATCTTGTCACATTTCGCCCAAACGACGGCTTTGCCTCTTCTGCCAAGACTGTACCCATCTATCACACACATGTTCACGCTGAAAACAGCCATCCTGAGTTTCCCCTTTCGGTACTCAGTAAAACCATGCGTAAGGTATTGACCGAGCATGGTGATCTTTTGCTTGAAAAATCCCCAAACGAAGGATGCGCAGAACTTCGTGAGGCTATCAAACAATACCTTGCACGCAACCGCGGCATCATCGTTGACGCCGAGCAGATCATCATCGGAGCAGGCTCGGAATATCTCTACCGACTCATTGTGGAATTACTCGGTAGAGACCGTATTTACGCCATCGAAGCCCCCTCCTATAACAAGATCGAACAAATCTATCGGGCAAGTGAAATATGCTACGAATCCCTACCCCTAACCCATTCCGGTATAGATAGCAATGCCCTTGCAAAATCCCAAGCCAATGTCCTTCACACAACACCCTACCGAAGCTATCCAAGCGGCGTAACGGCAAGCGCTTCCAAACGGCACGAGTATATTCGGTGGGCAAATACAAACAACCGCTACATCATCGAAGATGATTTTGAATCGGAATTTTCGGTATCTTCCAAACCTGCCGAAACACTGTATTCCCTCTCCTCCAAAGACAATGTCATTTATCTGAACACCTTTTCCCAAACCATCTCACCCTCTCTGCGTATCGGCTACATGGTACTGCCAAGTAACCTTGTTACTCTATATAAAGAAAAACTCGGCTTCTACTCCTGTACCGTTCCCACTTTCTTGCAATATGTGCTCACCGAGTTGATCGCGGGCGGCGATTTTGAACGCCATATCAACCGCGTCAGACGAAATATACGCAAAAGGCTTACATCCACTACTTGATTTTGTTTTAAATCTATGTTACAATACAATCAATAACTACAAGGAGAATCCACTATGATTACTTTGATTCCTGCAGTAAAAGAACTGACCGTTAATTCCGGCACACTGACCAAAAAAGCAATCTCTTTCGATATATCCTCTTGCAGCAAACGCCTTGCCAAAGCACTTGGCAAGCTCCCCACAGCGGCAGATGGCACACCCCTTACCATCACCTATGAAAACACCGACGGTGAAGGCTATTCGCTCGTCATCACACTCGATACAATCGCCATCTCTGCCGAAAGCGAACAAGCGGCCTTTTATGCCATCCAAACACTTCGTCAGATTTTCGAACAGGAAAGTGTTCCCTGCCTGACCATCAACGACAAACCCGACTTCAAATACCGCGGTTTTTATCACGACATGACACGCGGTAAGGTTGCTACCGTTGACACACTCAAAAAACTGATCGATACCATGGCTTACTACAAAATGAACGCGCTTCAGCTTTACGTGGAGCATGTTTACGAATTTGTAGAATGCCGTGACATCAATCCCCTCACTTCGTATCTTACCGGTGCTGAGCTAGACGAGCTCCGTGAATATTGCAAAGAAAACTTCATCGTTTTCGAGCCCTCTCTTGCCACCTTCGGTCATATGTTTGATATTCTCGATCAGGAGAAATATCACCACCTGCGTGTTCTAAAAGACTATAAAAACAGCGTTTGCCGTTGGCGCGACCGTATGGGACATCACACGATCGATCCCAAGCTTCCCGAAAGCATCGAGCTTGTCAAGAGCCTGATCGATCAGTACGATGTACACTTTGACAGCCCGTATTTCAACATTTGCTGCGACGAAACCTTCGACTTGAAGAGCAGCTATCCCAAGGAAGAAGAAGGAAATCTCTATATCGACTTCGTAAAAAACATTATTGCTCATGTCAAGAGCAGAGGCAAGTCGGTTATGATGTGGGCAGATATCCTTCTGCAGCATCCCGAACATATCACCGAGCTTCCCGAGGATACCATCTTTCTTAACTGGTCTTACGGTCCCAATCCTTCCGAGAAAAACGTTGCCGCATTCAAAGATCTTGGCAGAACACAGATCGTCTGCCCCGGCACAACCTCGTGGAGCCGCTTCTGTGAATGCGTAGACCGCGAAGAAGCCAACATCACCAAAATGGCCGACTACGGCTACAAATACGGCGCACTCGGTATGCTCAACACCAACTGGGGCGACTACGGAAACCCTGCTTCGATCGAAATGGCGCTTTACGGACTTATTCTCGGTGCGGCAAAATCCTGGGCAATCGACACACAGCCCGGCGATGCGTTCTACGAAGACGTCAACACCCTGCTCTATCAAAACAAGAACGCCATGCAGTATCTCATCGCCATCAGCAATGCACAGAATAAGGTCAACTGGAATGATATCGTATATTCGGGTTACAAACACCGCGACGGCAGAGAAATTACCGCACCAATCGACGAAGAAAGACTTGCCACCGTTCAGGAAATCTACCGCACCGTGATGCCCAAGATTGCCGCCGAAGAATGGACAACAGGCGATTTCAAAGACGAAATGCTGCTTGCGCTTGAAGGCGTTTGCGTGCTTGCCGAGCTTGCCGCCAAACTCTCTCATATCGAAACCGAACGCCTCACCAACACGGCGGACTTCCTTGCCCGCTACAGAGCCAAGTGGCTTAAAAAGAATAAAGAAAGCGAGCTTTCGCGCATTGAAGATATCTTCATGTATATCGACAGCATTTAACTAAAATAAAAACGCATCATATCCCGACTTTATCGGGATATGATGCGAAATTTTTGTTTTACGGTGTGATCGGCGGCATGGGATCAAGGTCGGGCTTTAAGGAGATCTTACCTATATCATACACAAGTGTGATCTTATCTTTTGCCGTTTCCACCGTCACGCCCCGCATACACAGCGAAACAAACTCAGCAGGAACCAAAATGGCATTGCCGCTTTTTTTCACAGGAGCCGAGAGCATGAAATGTGTGCCGTTAACAGTTGCCTCACGGCTTCCGTAATAAAAGGTAACGGTATCGTAATCCCCTTCTCCCGCTTGAATGATGTAGCGAATTTCTTTTTCATCTCCGCTTGTTGAAAAACCGCAAGCCTCTGCCATCGATGCAAAATTGATATAATAGACACCGTCGGGGCAATACAAGGCACGGGCAACCTCATAGGCCTGATCTTTTCTCGAACCGGTTCCGTGCTTGTAGAGAATCGTACCGTCTTCCGAATCCGGAGAAACCACAAGCGAAAAAATACCGAGAATCGAAAGCGAAAGCGCCAGAAACATCAAGCAAACCGTGGCAATCCACACAAGAAGTCTGCCTTTTCTGTTGAGTTTTTTCAGTATCAAGAAATCACCCTCCCTTTCCATAACGTGTCTTTAACCGATTGTACCACAAATAAAGGTTTGGTGCAAGAACAAAATCACATTTTTTCCATCCAAATAAAAATTTTCGACAATTTTGGAAAAAGCACTTGACAAAAAAAGAATTGTGTGATAGAATCACTTTCGTCAAAGAAGTAGAACATCTCCGTTCTCACCGCCGTACCAAAGGTCGTTCGGTTTATAGCGTTATTCTCTTGCCCTTACTGTGTCGCAAGAGGTTTTCGTGTGCGGAGTTGTTCCCGCACATTTTTTATTTTATCGGAGGTGCTTGAGTATCGCATCATTCAACAATCGGAACGACAAGGAACATCTCGTCAACGACGAAATCCTTTCGGGCAGCATGAATGAAAAATCGCAGATTCGCGTGATTGGTCCTGAGGGTGAGCAGATGGGTATCATGACCGTTGGAAGCGCTCTTGAAAGTGCTTACGACAAAGACCTTGACCTCGTGCTGATCTCTCCTGCGAGCAACCCCCCTGTCTGCAGAATTCTCGACTACGGCAAATTCCGTTTTGACCGTGAAAAGAGAAAAAAGGAAGCCAAGAAAAACCAAACCAAAGTCGATGTCAAGGAAGTACAGCTTTCCTGCCATATCGACACCAACGACTTCAATACCAAAGCCAACAATGCAAAAAGATTTTTGCAAAGCGGAAACAAAGTCAAAGTGCTTGTCATCTTCAAGGGACGCCAGATGGCGCATCAAGAAGTGGGAAGACAGTTGCTTGAAAGATTCCGTGAGTATGTTGCAGAGGTAGGTAACGTTGACAAAGCCCCTATTATGGAAGGTCGTTCCATGACCATGATCATCTCCCCTGTCAAGCAAACTGCGGTAAAATCCGCGCAACCCAAACCCGAGCAAGAATAAAATTCGCACAATTTGAAAGGAGTTCTCAAAAATGGGAAAAGTCAAAACACATAGAGCGTCTGCTAAAAGATTTTCGTTGACCAAGAGTGGTCTTGTTAAGATCAATCACTCTCACCACCGTCACAAACTGGGCATCAAGTCCGCAAAGCGTAAAAGACATCTTCGCTCCGGCGGCTATCTCAGCCCTTCCATGGCTCCCGCTGTTAAGCAGCTCATTCAGAAGTTTTAAGGTCTAACGAAATCAGAAAAGGAGATAACAGAAAATGGCAAGAATCAAAGGCGCTATGATGACGCGCAAGAGAAGAAATAAAGTACTCAAG
>JAFQNZ010000300.1 GCA_017395715.1 Clostridia bacterium
AAGAAATGAGAAAGTTGCGATCAGAAAAGCTTGTGAGACAGGTAAAGCACGTGTACGAGAATGTACCGTACTATCGCAATCTTATGGACGAAAAGGGAGTGAAACCCGAGGATATTAAAGGTATTGATGACCTACATAAGCTTCCGTTTCTAACAAAAGCAGATTTGAGGGATGCTTATCCTTACGGTCTTTTGGCAAAGCCGCTTGAGGACTGCGTCCGTATTCAGTCCACATCAGGCACAACAGGTCGCCGTGTAGTTGCATTTTATACACAGAACGATATTGACCTTTGGGAAGATTGCTGTGCGCGAGCTATTGTAGCGGCAGGCGGTACTAAAAAGGATGTATGTCAGGTGGCATACGGTTACGGTCTGTTCACAGGCGGTCCGGGGCTTAACGGCGGCTCACACAAGGTAGGTTGCCTTACACTTCCTATGTCTTCCGGAAATACTGACAGACAAATTCAGTTTATGATGGACCTTAACGCATCTATTATCTGCTGTACGCCTTCCTATGCGGCATATATCGGCGAAACCTTGAAGGAAATGGGCTACAAACCCGAGGACATTCCGTTGAAAGCGGGTATTTTCGGCGCAGAACCCTGGACCGAAGAAATGCGCCGCGGCATAGAAGCAACGCTTGGCATCAAGGCGTATGATATTTACGGTCTGACCGAGACCACAGGCCCCGGTGTTGCGTTTGAGTGCAGTGAGCAGACAGGTATGCACGTGAATGAAGACCATTTCTACGCCGAAATCATCAATCCCGATACGGGCGAGGTGCTTCCTGAGGGCAGCAAGGGCGAGCTTGTTTTCACGTCCCTTGATAAAGAAGCTTTCCCGCTTCTTCGTTACCGTACCCGTGACATTTGCGTTTTGTCGCGAAAGAAATGCTCTTGCGGCAGAACCCTCATCAAGATGGCAAAACCGATGGGCAGAACCGATGATATGCTCATTATCCGTGGTGTGAACGTATTCCCCAGCCAGATTGAGACTGTGCTTTTGAAAGAGGGATATGAGCCCAATTATCAGATTGTGGTTGACAGAGTGAAGAACAACGACACATTCGATGTCAATGTGGAAATGACGACCGAAATGTTCACTGACAAGGTCAGCGATATTATGGCGATGGAAAAGAATCTGGCGGGTGCGATGAAAACCATGCTGGGTATCAATCCGTCGGTACATCTTGTTCCGCCCAAGACCATTGCGCGAAGCGAAGGCAAAGCTGTCCGCGTGATTGATAAACGCAAGCTGATCTAAGAAAGGAGTATGACAATGGCAATCAAACAATTAACCGTATTTGTGGAAAATAAAAAGGGAACGGTGGTGTCAGTAACAGACATCCTTTCGAAAAACAATATCAATTTAAGAGCGCTTTCGATTGCGGAAACGCAAGATTTCGGCATTTTGCGCCTGATTGTGAACGATCATATCGCCGCAGAAAAAGTACTTTCGAAAAACGGATATTTGATCAAGGTGGTGGATACCGTTGGCGTGAAGATTGGCGATGAACCGGGCAAACTCACAGCAGCGCTCGATGTTCTGGACAAAGCGGACATCAATGTGGAATATCTCTATGCTTTTATGGCGCGTACTGAAAAGCATGCGTATGTTGTTTTGAGAGTAGAGGACAATGCGGTGGCTGAAGCGGTGTTGACCAAGGCAGGCTTCCACATGATCTCTGAGTCGGATATCCATAAGCTGTAAAGCGCTTTTCTTGTAAACAATTTGTGAACTTTTGTAAAAGGGTTGCAAAAAATAGAGCGCTGTGCTATAATGTGAAATGCTTGCGGACAAAGGCAAGCCCGAAACTCATCATCGACGGCTCGGCTTACGGGTGAATGTCACCTGCCGTATGCTGTGCTGATCGAAATATATTTTTTATGAGGTGAACACCATGCTGGTAAAAGAAGTTAAGCAGCAAATCATCGTTGACAACGCTATGCACGAAGGAGATACCGGTTCTCCCGAGGTACAGATCGCCATTCTCACCAAGAGAATCGCTGACCTCACCGAGCATCTGAAGAAGAACCCCCACGACAACCACAGCCGTCGCGGTCTTTTCAAGATGGTTGGT
>JAFQNZ010000301.1 GCA_017395715.1 Clostridia bacterium
CAATATAGCGAACAAACAAAGATACCTTGTTATCTTCGTTCAGATTGGTCCAGATCAGATCGGTCAGTGCATCAATATCCACATCGGGAAGCTCAAGTGTCTTGGGCTCACCCTCAAACGAAGGAAGCGGATTGCCGTCACAGTTGTAGGTGTGGATAAACTTCGCTCTGCCCGCAATGGGACTTGAGTAAGCGTAGGTAGATCTTTCGCAAGAAGAATCGTCGCCCTCTGCACTCTTGAGAATCGACATTGCATAGTTCATATCACCGTTTTCACGGTGGATGATACCCGAAATTCTGGGGGTAAAGTTAGGCTTGTCGTCTTCAAATTCACGAGTTCTTAAAGCTTGTTCGAAAGTCATCTGCTTGTCCATCAGATCATAGATCGTATCGGTTTGGTCGCCGTTTGTCACAATTGTTTTGTTGCCAAGCACTCTGACAGGATAATAGATAATGAGATGCGGGTCAACCATCTTCGATTCATCAAACGCTTTGGTGCGCATCGCATCGCCTTCGGCAACGAAAACGCGGTTGCGGCTGTTCACACTTCTGCCCATGATAAAATATGCTGTTACGGCTTTTTTGCCGTCAGCGGATTTACCGATCATAATACCTCTGCCGTGATAAGCAAGAGAGTTGAGTTCATTTGCAATCGTAGAAACTTTCATTCCTTATACTCCTTTAATAAACACTTTGTTATCAACAACTTCAATTCTGTCGTCACAGAACAACTTGACAGACGCAGGAAGAATCTTCCATTCCGCTTCTTCCATAATTCTCTTTTGAAGCGTTTCGGGTGTATCGTCTTCTTTGACTTCAACAGCCTTTTGCATCACGATCGGCCCGGCATCGCATTCAGGGGTAACGATATGTACCGTTGCACCCGACAGCTTAACGCCTTTCTCAAGTGCCGCTTCATGAACATGCAATCCGTAAAAACCTTTTCCGCAAAAAGACGGAATCAAAGCGGGATGCACATTCAAGATCTTGTTGGGGAATTTTTCATACACCTGCTCGTCGATGATGGTGAGAAATCCCGCAAGCACAACGAGATCGATCTTTTCAGCCACGAGTGTATCGGCAAGAGCCTTGGAATATTCGGCAATGCTTGCATAATCCTTGCGTGCAAGAACCTGCGAGGCTATTCCATTGTTCTCTGCACGAACCAAGGCATATACACCGGGTTTGGAAGCCAGCACCAACGAAATCTCTCCGTTGCCAAGCTCACCGCGTTTTTCCGCATCGATCAGCGCTTGTAAATTCGTGCCGCCTCCCGAAACGAGAACAGCAATTCTCTTCTTACCCATCAGCAAAGCACCACGCCATCGTCGCCTTTGATGATCTCGCCGATCACATAAGCGTCTTCACCGTTGGCAGTCAGAATCGAAAGTGCGGTTTCCACCTGATCAGCAGGAACCACAACGCTCATACCAACGCCCATGTTATAGGTGTTGTACATATCGCGCTCGGGAATGTTACCGGTCTTGGCGATCATATCAAAGATAGGAAGTACCTTAACAGCACTCTTATCGATCTTGGCAGTCAAACCCTTGGGAATCGAGCGCGGGATATTTTCATAGAAACCGCCGCCTGTGATGTGGCTGATACCCTTAACATCAACCTTTTCAAGGAGTGCAAGAATCGATTTTACATAAATTTTAGTAGGAACAAGAAGCGTTTCCGCAACGCTCTTGCCGCCAAGTTCTTCTTTTGCTTCATAGAGTGCGGGAGGATTGTTGTCAATATCAAACACCTTGCGCACAAGCGAGAAGCCATTGGAATGAACACCACTCGAAGCAAGTGCGATCACAACGTCGCCTTCCTTCATCTTGGTGTTGTCAAGAATCTTTTCCTTGTCAACGATACCCACGGCATAGCCGGCAAGGTCATAATCTTCGCTCGGCATCATGCCGGGATGCTCAGCGGTTTCGCCGCCGATGAGTTCAGCGCCCGACTGCACACAGCCTTCGGCAACACCGCCTACAATGTCGGCGATCTTTTCGGGATAGTTCTTGCCGCAAGCGATATAGTCAAGGAAAAAGAGGGGCTTTGCGCCTGCGCAAATAATATCGTTTACGCACATAGCAACTGCGTCAATACCAATGGTATCGTGTTTGTCCATCAAAATGGCAAGCTTCACCTTGGTACCGCATCCATCGGTGCCCGAAACAAGAACGGGGTTCTTATAGCCCGAAAGATCAAGAGCGAACAAACCGCCAAAGCCGCCAATATCATCGGCTTTGCCGTTCACCATGGTACGGGCAATGTGTTTTTTCATCAGTTCAACTGCTTTGTATCCGGCAGTAATATCTACACCGGCTGCTGCGTAGCTATCGGATTTCGACTGGTTATGCATGATAAAAACCTTCCTTTTCAACAATTGTCTTTTAATACGTAATCTGTTTTATTCCTTGCCCGACCAACAGTAGGTGCAAAGCTTACAGGGTTCAAGACCGATCGCCTTGATAATACCCTCCAGAGACTGAAATTCAAGTGAGG
>JAFQNZ010000302.1 GCA_017395715.1 Clostridia bacterium
ACCGGCTTTTCTTACCCTCGGCAAAGATCACCACTTCCGACTTTTTCACCTCACAGCGAATCCCGCCGCCCTCAAGGAGCGAGGGCATATGCTCAAGGATCATCCCAAAGCGCCGCACCAATTCGTCCGCATCGTTTTTGCTTTTCGAAAGCGCAATCACCGTGTGTCCGGGATGATAGATGAGATCGTGCGCACAGTACGTGAGTGCCACCCAGGTAATGCCGATCTGACGCGCCTTCAAAAACAAATTGAGGCGATTGTCGCGGATCGACAAAAACGCATCCTCCTGCGCTTTCCACGGAGAAAACCGAACCACCACCGCAGGCGAATCTTTGTCCTCGAAAAAGCAGTAGTTTTTCACAAAGTATAAAAGATCCGTCCCCGCGTAGTCAAACTCCGCTCGGCGAAAATGCTGCAAAGTGTCAGTGGCTTTCGTCAATGCCAAGCCTTCTTGCCAAATTTTCCATCAAAGCGCGGTCGGCATCCGAGATCCCCTCGGGAGCGTCGGTGTTCTTTTGCGAAGCGGAGCGCCCCATGCCAAAGTCGCTGGACAGAATAAACTTCGCAGCACTCACGTTCACAAGCCCTGAAAGCGCCGCATCCATCAAAAGCTGCCGCAAAAGCTCAGTCGCATCCTGGCAAGCTTTGTCAAAATCACCATGCTCACGCCGCCACTTTTCAATCTGCGAGATTGGCACACCGATCGAATCGGCAAACGAAACAAAAGAGGGCGCCCCCACTATGCTTCCTTTTTTGTTCTTTCGCATTTCTGAAAAATGCGCCATCACATCGTCACAGTATTTTTTGCGATAGACCGTCGCCATATCACTCCCCCTTTCTTCTCTGTCGCACCCAAACGAAAGCCACGCCACATAGCTCTCATCATCGGGCGCACCTTATCCTAACATCCCAATAACTCCAAAAAATCACACCCTGCAAAAAAAATAACGGAGAATCAAACGATTCTCCGTTACCGGTTTTATTAAGTTTTTACAAAGCCGCCGTTCCGTCAGAACACTGCACCTCTGTCGCAGGAACCTTGTAATTCCACGAACTTCCTTTACCCAACGCATTCCATTCTTCAACCGTACCCTCAAACACAATGGTTGAAAGGAAGCGGCAATCATAAAATGCTTTTCGGGCAATCGAAGTCACACTGGCAGGTATTGTTACACTTTCAAGTTCTCTGCAACAGTTAAACGCCAACGATCCAATATGGGTGACACCGTCGCTTATGATCACACTTTTCAGTTCATCGCAACCAAAAAACGCATCATCATCCCACGCCTCTATACTGCCGGGTATCGTCACGCTTTCCAGTTTACACCCATTAAAAGGCGATTCTCCAATGACTTTTATACCCTCAGACAATATCACATCTTTCAATTTATTGCATCCGTAAAACGCGTTATCACCAATTTCTTCCACACTGCCCGGAATGGTAATACCGGTCAAACCAATGCAGTAACAGAAGGCATACTCTCCAATCAAATTCACACTGTTGGGTATCGTTACCGAAGTAATACTTCTGCAGTTGGCAAATGCGCCGTACGAAATCTCTGTTACACCGTCCGGTATCACAAGATTCGTGATCAGCTCTCCGTTCAGATATAAATACTTGGAATAATACACCGACGGTCTGAGAGGATGGGCGTTATACCCTTCAAAGGTGATCTGACACCAAGCCGCAAGGTCTGTAATATAAACATAATTCAGCTTATCACATTCGGAAAACGTGCCGGAAGATACTCTTGTCAGCGTACTTGGGAAGGTTATACTTGACAGATTAGTACATTTTTCAAAAGCACCCCGAAGAGAGGTAATGCCGTTGGGAATCACGATGCTGATAAGACTTTGGCAGTTGTAAAAAGCGGCATAATCTATGCTTGACATACTGTCGGGCATCGTCACCTCGACAAGGGCGGTACAGTTATAAAAAGCACCGTATCCTATGCTTGTCATATTCTTGGGCATCGTTACACTAACAAGACCGGTACAATCCCAGAATGCATACTCTCCGATATCGGTTACACCGTTCGGAATAACCGCTCGGGTAATGCTGGTACAATTCACGAACCTTGCATACGGAATCGTCGTAACGCCGTCGGGAATCACAAGTTCGGTAATCAGCTTACCGTTCAAAAACAGCTTCTTATCCCTTTGCGAACCGCCTGAAAGCGGACTGCTTCCATCAGAGGCATCGATCTCGATCCGACACCATGCCGCAAGATCCGTAAGGTAAATATTGACAAGACTATCACAACCGTAGAACGCACAGGCTTCAATACTTGTCAGACCGGCAGGAATTGTCACGCTCGTCAGAGCAGTACAGCCGTTAAACGCATATTCACCAATACTCGTCACACCGTTCGGCAAAACCAAATCGGTAAGACCTAAACAGCCGGCGAATGCATTTTTTCCAATACTCGTCACACTGCCGGGCAGCGTCAGATTCGTAATATTGCAACATCCCATGAATCTGTAGTCGTCTATATGCTCTACACCGTCAGGGATCACAAGATTTGTAACCGCTTCACCGTTCAAGTACAACTCGCCCATATACAGCGGCATACTTGTTGAAGATTCAAACTCAAGGTTACACCAAGCGACAAGATCCGAAATGTAAAGCTTTCTCAAAGAGTAACACGACTTGAAAGCATCTTTTTCAATCTTTGTCACACTTGCGGGAATCGTCACGCTTTCAATTTTGGAATTACCAAAAGCATACCATCCGATGCAGGTAACACCTTCGGGGATAATAACGTCTAAAAGCTGCGAAGAGTTATAAAACGTATAATTTCCAATCCGTTCCACGTCCCCAATGACCAGCTTCACACCGCCCGCCAGCTCTTTTGTGTTTTTCAGCACGTAATAGGGCGAGTTCGTATAGCGGCTATAGGAATAGGAATTAAAGTCATTTGTTACATCCATACCGTACTTGTTCACAAGCTCATACCAGGAGGCAAGCAGATTGCCTTTGGCGTCAAACAAGCCGTCCACTCTTCTTCCGCATACGTTGCACATACCGTCCTTGTCGGGGTCACTGTGACCAAGCGGCTTGTCGTCAAAGATCTCAATGCCGATCGCGCCGCAGTTGCAGGAATAGTAGTAACGCGCAGGCGTCGTACAAGCCGCCGCCGATACCAAATACTTCTCTGCCGTATTCTTTTCATTGAACGCGTGGTAATGACCGCAAGCCTCGCCGCAAGCGCTGCACGTACCACTGCCGTCGTCCGTGTGGTCCTTGGGAAGCACGTAGGTTGTACTGTCGATCACAAACGCATCGCAACGCGTACAGTCTTCCATGGTGTAGCCGCGCTCATGGCAGGTCGGTGCAACCGTCACCGTAACGTAGCTGTGACCCAAAGCGGGATATTTGATATACTCACCCGCAAACACCGTCTCGCAGCCGCGGCAATAAGTCGCCGCCGTATGACCGTCCTCGGTGCAGGTTGCCTCTTGATGCTCTACCGTAATAACATCATGGCTGATATGCAGTTTCAGTGTCACAAGCTTGTAAATTGTGCCGCACACCACTTTGATCTCTACCGTATCGGTGTTCTCTTGAATCACCTTCAAAACACCGTCTTCGGTCAGCGTCACACCGGCGTAAGTACCGTTGAGATAATACTTGCAGGTCAGCTTTTTGGTCTTCTTCTCCATCGAGGAAAAATCTTGGATCACAGCCGAAGTATCCACCGTTTCAGAGAGCGTCAAATCACTTCCGCAGGTATAATCGAGTTCTTTGTTTTCTTTTGTCTGTTCAAAATACAGCGGAATCACCTTGTCACCAAACGAGAACAGCTTAAAGGTATCTGAATACACCGTCCACTCTTCATCGTATAAGGTAGCGGTTTTCCAACCTTCAAACAAACACCAAACGCTGATTTGGGCATTGGCACCCACCTTGGCATTCACTTTCACACCGCAGGAAATATAACCGGATGCCACAAAAGAATGCACGCCCGTGGTGGCAAAAGTTGCCGAGAGCATTCCGCCCATTTCAAAGTAAGGACCGACCGAAGCATTCACAAAGGTGTTCACAATGCCGAAAAGACTCACCTTGAATTCAAACTTCAGCATATCGGACACTTCAACCTTGCCCATCATATAGAAGGAAACCTGTGCCGACGATTTGAACGATTTGATGATTGAAGTACGCTCGCCCGAGCGGCGCAAGCCGATCTCAACCGTCATATGTGCTTCAGTTCCCACACCAACTTCGCCAACGGCTTCAAAATCAAAGATGTTGTAAACTGTGAATCTAAAGGAAACACCCCAGAAGTTAAAGGGAATCGAGCCGATCGGCACTTCCTTTTTGCTTTCGGCTTTGCCCGAATCCACGCCGGAGAACGAGCCGTCCTTCTGCGCTTCTTCATACAGCTTTTGGAAGAACTTCAAGTCTTTGGTATCTTTTTCACTCTTGGCAGAAGCAAAAATGTTAATCTTTGCCGTCGTGTCCACTTCCACAGCAAACACAAACTTGTCAGCTGCCGAAACGTCAATGGTAAAATCAAGCGCCACCTCCATTTCCACCGCAAGTGTAACCGTGAAGAGCGAATCCACTTTGTGTGTTTCGGTATGCATACGGGCAAACTCGGTCACGATTTCCACCGTGAACTGAATCTTAGTTTCTTCTACCTTAACCGACGGATTCACCTTCGTGCCGTTTTCGTCGTAGTAATAATCCCCGTGTTCAAATCCCGCAAACAAAGTTGCCGCACGTCTAAAGTTCAGATATACCGCCGAAGCCTTAAGCTCTTCGGTCATCATCTCTTTCAAATTTTCGTCAAACTCAATGCCTTCAAGATCAAGCTCGCCCGAATAGTACAGCTCATATTCCTTGAATACGTCATCAAATTCTGCCGCTTCGATTTGATAGGCATACAAACTCTCAAGCCGACCCTCGGCAAGAATCTCCACAATCAGAACAACATTGTCGATCTCATCGCGGTAAATAACAGCATTGTCGCCCGCATCCAGCAAATCCTCCGAAAGGAAAACAAACAAACCCTCGTCTTCTTCAAAACAACCATAGAGATCGCTTTCCGCAATGAATACCACATCATCATGGAATTTGGCATGATGCGTATTTTCTTTTTCGGTAATAAACCAAAGTTCGCGTCCGGAAACGTTCACAAAGCTCACTTCTTCGCGAAGCAATACCTGATAACCCATGCCGGGTAGGTATCCTTGGCAACCGATCGTGTAAACCCCATCCGCTTCCGAAACAATATAAAGCACAGGTGCTTTTTCATCAAGGTCTTTGATGAAAATATACTCTGCCAGGTTGGCATCGGTCAGCTTCACCGATGACTGCACTTCAAATGTAAAATCAAGCGGCGCATCGGTCACAAGATTATTGGTAGCCACCTCACCCGAAAGGCTTGCCTCTCTCCACACACCGTAAAGGAGGGTGTCTTCTTCAAAAAGATAGGAAGAAAGGCACTTGTCGGTCAGGTCTTCATTCAAATACCAACCGTCAAACACGTAGCCTTCTTTTTCAGGCGCAGGCAGTACCGCTACCGTACCCTTTTTGATCTGCAAATCAGAACAAATCTTGTCTTCGCCGCACAAAAAATGCAACGTAATATAGTCGTTTGCTTCCACAAAATAGGAATCATCGCAATGGATGCAAGCATATCTCACTCCGCCCGATACAGCCGCACTTTCGTACGAGTGTCCGACAGAGTCTATTGCGGCGCGTTCCACAAGAGATGAGCAAGTCGTGCAGTGGCGCACCTTTTCTCCTGCTTCGGTACAACCCGCCGCCAATATCACTTGCCACTCACCCGCATAATGCCCGCTTGCGGGAAGCGTTACTTCGTAAGAGTCTCCGCAATGGCGACAGGTCGCAATCTTTTTGCCGCTTTCTGTACAAGTCGGCTTCACAACCGTTTCTTTATACATATGACCGAATTCGGCAATTGTTTCTTCGCACACCGTGCAAAGAATATAGCCAAGCTTTCGATCGCCGCAGGTATCGTCGGTAAAATACAGTTCACTTGCCGTATGTCCGATTGCCGCAATCTCCTCGGTAACAGATTCACCGCAGTGTTTGCAATTGCCCGAACGGCTTCCTGATGTCAAGCAACTCGGTTCGGTGTAGTCAGAGTAGCCACTCACCTCGTGTCCCGTCGCGTACAAAACCTCCACGGTTTCATATTCACAAACCGAACATACCCTGTAAGCATAACCGTCCTGCGTGCAAGTCGCGGGTGTAACCGAAGAGACATAGTCATGTCCGCTCTCGGCAATCTCTTCGCTTTCCACTTTACCGCAAGCACAGCTGCGCTCCTTTTTGCCTTTTTCGGTGCAAGTTGGCGCTTCTACCGTCTGCCATGCGCCAAACGCATGACCCTTGGCTTTTACATAAAGGTCCACATAGCTGTCGCCGCAATGACTGCAAGTGTAGGTCGTATACCCTCTTTCTTCACAGGTCGGCTCGGTAACCACCGCAGTATATTCGTGTCCTTGCACGGGAATGATTCCGGTTTCCACTTTGCCGCAAGCACACTCGCGTCGCTTTTCGCCCTGTTCGGTGGCTGTCGCTTCCTTCACGGTGACCCACTCGCCATATTCGTGACCGGGCGCTTCCACGTAAAGGTCAACATAACTGTAGCCGCACGCGCAGGTAAATGTGGTATAGCCTCTTTCCTCGCAGGTCGGCGGAGTGACTGTCTTGGTATAGCTGTGTCCGTTTACGGGAATCGACTTGGTCTCATAACTGCCGCAGGCACACTCACGCTTCGTTTCACCTTGCTCGGTGCAGGTAGGCTCTTTCACCGTTTGCCACCCGCCGTAGCTGTGTCCTTTGGGCTGTATGAGCTGTACAAAATTTTCTCCGCAGGCGCAAACCTTAGTCTCCTCGCCCACACCCATACAAGTTGGTTCTTTGGTAACCTGAAAAGGGCTCCACTCATGCACGTGAGGCGTCTGCGCCTGATCGTTACCCGGCGTCGTATTGGTCGTATGATTGCTGTCCTTCGATACTTCCGTCACCTGACCGCATCCGCAAGACGAAAACCAAATCAGAACAACGATAAGTAAGAAAATCATCGAAACGAAACAGCGTATCCGCTTTTCTGTGTTTATGTTTTTCAAAACAAAACCTCCTGTATTTGAGCCTTTTTGAAAAAAGTTAACATTCACCAAATATCATTATATTCTCTTTCCATTGAATGTCAAGCATTTCCCGTAAAGGTTCGCAAAAAAACAACCCTTGCGCCCAAAGACACAAGGGGTGTTTATCAAGTTTTATTCCGATTCGGTTTCATCGGTATCGTCTTCGGATTCAACAAGTTCTTCTTCCGAAACGTCATCCGCTTCGGCTTCGTCTTCCTCGTTTTCCTCATCTTCCTCGTCATCGTCGTAACCGCCGTAGGGTCTGCCGTAAGGACTGCCCATGTAGGGGTTTGCGCCGTAGGATGTTTGGCTGTAGCCCGATTTCGCCGCCACCTCTGCCGCTGTGGGCGCTGTGCCAATGCCTTTCCATGCTCTCACCGAAAGCACGGCATAATACACGATCCACGCGTGGAAGAGAAGCTGCAGGATCAAATCGATCCCGCCGGCACCCACAAAGAACGAGAATGCCACAAGGAACAAGGTATCAACAATATAGAACGAAAGCGTGATCATGCTGCACACTTTGTGCTTCTTCGAAAAGAACCACAAAAGAAACAGACCGATGATAATGGCAACCGAAAAAGCAAATACCGCCCAAAAGATCGAAGGATCAAAAAAAACGAGTTCATTTTTCCAATCGTCACCGTAAAAGCTCTGATAATAGGAATCGTCAAACAGACCGCAGTTGACAGCAAAAAAGAGCGAAAGGTAATGGGGGATCGATGCCGAAAAGAGAAAGGATGTTGAAATACTGATCATCACCATGACAAGATTCACCACAGTGAAGATCACCGAAAGCAATAGATTCATGCGGGACATCGTTAAGTCGCGCTGATACATTTCTTTGGTTTTGATCGGTTGGGATGCGTAATTCATAAAGAACTCCTTTGTTATCATACTACGGGCTATTATATCACGGAAGGAAAGACTTGTCAATTCTCTTCACACGCTTTTCACTAAATCACATTGAGCTTTTGCCCAATGGCATACAGTAAGCGGTATTTCCTTTCATAAAACGCAGTAGGCGACATCAGCATACAAAGCGGCGACCAATTGTGCCCGCGCTTTTCAGCCAAAGCTTCTAAAAAAAGAAGCTTCACCTTCTCGCTCTCCCCCGCGCAAACCTCGTCAAGCGCCTCGAGGATCGCTGTGTTAAGAGTCTGATAGCGTTCCAGCACCTGCGCTCGCCTCGTACCCCGTTCTATTTCAATGGCGCGCTTTTTGAAATCCGCACATATCGCAATGATCTCGCGCTTTTCATGGATGGTCAAATCGTCTTTGGGTCTTTTTTTGTAGGGCATCGACTGCA
>JAFQNZ010000303.1 GCA_017395715.1 Clostridia bacterium
CATCGGCAAAAGTTCGGGAATCACCGCAGACAGGATCTCACAGTATTCGACTAAAACCTTCCCTGCACCTTTGCCGCAAAGGAGTTTGCAAAGCTCAACCTGAATACGTTCTGCGCTCACATGAACAAGCTTTTTTTTCAGGCAAAACGCCGCATCTGCCGTTTCTGCTTCAATTTCAAAACCAAGCACCGATGCAAACCGAAGAAGGCGTAAGATTCGTAGCGCATCCTCCGAAAACCGCTCATGCGGAATGCCGACACAGCGGAGTATCTTTTTTTGTATATCCTGCTGTCCGTCAAATGGGTCAACAATTCCCACAGTTGGATTGTATGCAATCGCATTCACCGTAAAATCCCGTCGCGCAAGATCCTCTGTCAGCGATCGTGTAAACATCACACCATCCGGGTGTCGGCTATCGCTGTAAGTGGATTCTATGCGGTATGTTGTGATCTCTACCGGCTCACCGTTTACCATCACCGTGACGGTTCCGTGTTTCAGCCCTGTTTCAATCACATGGTAGTTTTCAAATACACGTTTGACTTCATCAGGTGTCGCCGAGGTCGTAATATCGTAATCGTGCGGTGTGATACCCATCAGCATATCCCGCACGCATCCGCCCACAACAAAGGCTTCATAGCCGTTTTGATTCAATTGTTCAAGTAGCGTCTTGGCACCGTCCGATAGGATCATCACAGCACTCCTTTTCTGTTTTCTTTTATTGTACCACAGTTCTTGTGCAAAAGCAACCAAAATTTCGGGACTGTTCGCAATTGACAAGAATCTTTTTGTTTGTTAAAATAAAATGACATGAAAATGCAACCACTTCTCTTTTTTTGCGAGTAGATAGGTGAAGGGACCCCTGAAAACGGAGGTGAGACTATGGAAGACGAGCGCATTGTCGATTTATTTTGGAAACGCTCTGAAACTGCCATCGAAGAAACAAACAAGAAATACGGCAGATATGTCAGATCGATTGCTTTGAATATCTTGGGATGCGAAAGCGATGCCGAAGAAGCGGTCAATGATACTTATCTTGATACCTGGAACAGCATTCCTCCGAATAAACCCAAGGAGCTTGCCACGTATATCGGCAAAATTGCAAGACGGCGATCTGTTGATATTTTTAGGAAGAAAAAATCCGCCCGTCGCGGATGGGGCGAAACCACTGTTGTGTTTGAGGAACTTGAAGAATGTCTTTGTGAGTCATCAAGACCTGACGAAAATCTCGAAGCCGAAGCACTTTCCAAGGCGATCAATTACTTTCTTCATGCCCTGCCCGAACGCGAGCAAAAGGTGTTTCTCTGCCGCTACTATTATGTGGAATCGATCGAAACCATAGCCGACCGTTTTTCACTCACCAACAGCGCTGTGAAATCCATTCTACTACGAACGCGCAACAAACTAAAACAACATCTGATACAGGAGGGTTTACTATGAAATCTGACGATCTTTTTGATGCCATCGGAAATGTCGATAGCGATATGATCTTGAATGCAAAATCTTCACAAACAAAGAAAACGTTCTATAAAAAAACAGCATGGATCTCGGCAATTGCAGCCATGCTGGTGCTGTCTTTGATTATTGGCAGTTTCTTGCTCCCGGTTCGGCAGACGCCATATTCCGCATACGCCCTTGCCGAGGCAGAATATCCCAATGGTATTTCCTCGCAGGAATTTCAAATGGTGTTCAGACAAAGTGATATAGAAATCAATTCGTTTATCAAAAAAACACTCGAAGTCTTTTTTCAAAATTCACAAAATGAAAACCGCATCATTTCTCCCTTGAACCTCTTTATGGCTCTTTCCATGCTTGCTGAAATAACAGAAGGAGAAACAAGAGCGGAAATTCTTGATCTTCTTGATGTTGAAAATATTGAAACACTCCGAGAACAAGCAAGCACTTTATGGCGTGGTAACTATTCGGACGACGGCGTGATTACGTCAGTTCTGGCAAGCTCTGTGTGGCTGAGGAATGATATGTCCTATCAAGAGGAAACCATCAAGCGTTTGGCAGATATCTACTATGCATCATCTTTCAGTGGTGAAATGGGAAGTGACAACTATAACGAGATGCTACAAGATTGGCTGAATAAAGAAACAGGCGGTTTGTTAAACGAATCGATTTCTAATATTGAAACCGATTCCAACACCGTAATCCTCTTGGCAACTACTGTGCTTTTTCAGGCAAAATGGGGTAACGAATTTTCTAAATCCGAAACAACCAAAGGTGTTTTTTACGCACCAAATCAAGAAATAAAATGCAATTTTATGAATGAATCGGGTTACGATACCTACTATTGGTCTGAAACGTTTTCCGCTGTTAAAAAGGAACTTTCGGCAGAATATGCAAACTGCGGTATGTGGTTTATTCTTCCTGATGAAGGCATTCGGGCGGAAGATCTCTTTTCAAACGAGAATGCATTGCAGTTTATTCTGTCAAACGGTGATTGGGAAAACAACAAGTATCTAAAGGTCAATTTGTCTGTTCCGAAATTTGATGTTTCATCTGATATCGATCTCAAGGAAACCATGCAAAACCTTGGTGTAAACCTCGCTTTCAACTCTCGTGAATCCGACTTTTCTGCATTAACAGAAGAAACACTTCCTATAGAAGTTTCTTCTATCGATCACAGTGTTCGTGTAACGATTGACGAAGAAGGCTGTACTGCTGCTACAATGACAACGGTTCCGACAGCAGGTTGCCCCGCCCCACTTGATGAGGAAATTGATTTTGTCCTCGACCGCCCCTTCCTGTTTGTCATCACATCCGATGTCGGACTTCCCCTTTTTGTCGGCACAGTCAATCAACCCAAATAAACCCAAAAGCTTTCGGTGAATGCCGAAAGCTTTTTTGAATGATAAAAATATCTGAAGTTGTTGATTTATTTGCTTTTTTGTGATACAATGAAATGCAAATGTTAAATGGCATTATCGGTTTCTTGAACGGAGAACAAAATGTATAAAATAGTTGATAAAAAGATATTAAATCCCACGGTGATTCAGCTTTTGATCGAAGCGCCGCTTGTGGCAAAAAAAGCCAAACCGGGCCAGTTCATCATCCTTCGCGTTGACGAAGACGGCGAACGGATTCCCTTGACCGTTGCAGGCACAAACCCCGAAAACGGAACGGTCAAGATCATTTTCCAAGTTGTGGGAGCGACCACAAAAAAGCTTTCTTATAAAGAACAAGGCGATTGTATTCAGGACTTTGTCGGACCGCTCGGCGTGCCGACCCACCTTAACGGTCTCAAAAAAGTATGTATCGTAGGCGGCGGTGTGGGCTGCGCCATTGCCCTGCCGATTGCCGAAGCACTCCATGCCATGAATGCCGAAGTCACAAGCATCATCGGTTTCAGAAACAAAGACCTTTTGATTCTTGAAAATGAATTCAAAGCTTGTTCGGATACACTGCGTGTGATGACCGATGACGGCTCTTACAGCGAAAAAGGCAATGTCACCCTGCCCTTAAAGGAAATGCTTGAAGCGGGCGAAAGATTTGATATGATCATCACCATCGGTCCGCTTGTGATGATGAAATACGTTGTGGCAACTGCAAAGCCCTATGGCACTCCTGTCACGGTTTCCATGAATCCGATCATGATCGACGGTACAGGCATGTGCGGCGGCTGCCGACTGACGCTGAATGTTGACGGCAAAAAAGTGACTAAATTTGCTTGTGTTGACGGGCCCGATTTCAACGGATACGAAATCGATTTTGACGAAGCCATGTCACGCGGCAGAATGTACGGTGAATTTGAGCGCCACAAATACGAAGAAACCTGCAATCTCTATCAGAAGGAAGTGCAGTGATATGGCAAACATGAATCCCAAACGAAACGAAATGCCCACACAGGATGCAAGTGTCCGCGCACATAACTTTAATGAAGTGGCACTCGGATATTCCGAACAAACAGCCATTGATGAAGCCAACCGTTGCCTGAACTGCAAAAATATGCCCTGTGTCAGCGGTTGCCCTGTCAAAATCCATATTCCCGAATTTATCGGCAAGATCAAAGAAGGCGATTTTGAAGCAGCCTATCAGATCATCACCAAATCCTCTTCTCTTCCCGCCGTTTGCGGTAGAGTCTGCCCGCAGGAAACACAATGCGAGTCCAAGTGCGTCAGAGGTATCAAGGGTGAATCAGTAGGCATCGGAAGGCTCGAACGCTTTGTTGCCGATTGGCACAACACATTCTGTACCGAAGAACCCACACGCCCCCAAAGCAACGGTCATAAAGTTGCCATTGTCGGCTCAGGTCCTTCGGGTCTTACCTGTGCCGGGGATCTTGCCAAAAAAGGCTATGACGTTACCGTTTATGAAGCGCTTCACACCCCCGGCGGCGTTTTGGTTTACGGTATTCCCGAATTCCGTCTGCCCAAAGCTATTGTTGCCAAAGAAGTGGAAACACTCAAAAAACTCGGTGTTAAAATCGAAACCAACATTGTCATTGGCAAGACACTAACCGTCGATGAACTCTTTGAGATGGGTTATGAGGCTGTTTTTATCGGTTCAGGCGCCGGTCTTCCCAATTTTATGGGCATTCCCGGAGAATCGCTGAACGGCGTGTATTCCGCCAATGAGTTCCTCACAAGAAGCAATTTGATGAAGTCCTACCGCGATAACCCCGAAACCCCCATTATGAAGGGAGGCAAAGTAGCCGTTGTTGGTGGCGGCAACGTGGCTATGGATGCGGCAAGAACCGCGCTCCGTCTCGGCGCAGATAAAGTATATATCGTTTACCGCCGTTCGATGGAAGAACTTCCCGCACGCCGCGAAGAGGTGGAACACGCCGAAGAAGAAGGGATCGAATTCTGCCTGTTGTGTAATCCCGTGGAAATCATCGGCTATAACAACCCAAACGATGCAAGAGACCCCAAAAACCGATTCGTAACAGGCATCACTTGTGTCAGAATGGAACTCGGCGAACCCGATGCACGCGGTAGAAGAAAACCGATCGCCGTCCCCAACAGCGAATTTACCATTGATGTTGATACCGTTGTTATGGCAATCGGTACGTCTCCCAATCCTTTGATCAAATCCACAACCGAAGGACTTGACGTCAACCCGCGCGGTTGTATCGTTGTCAATGAAGACGGACTGACTTCTCGTTCTGCCGTTTATGCAGGCGGTGATGCCGTAACAGGTGCCGCCACCGTCATTTCTGCCATGGGCGCAGGAAAAATTGCGGCACAGGCAATTGATAAAGCAATTTCTGAATAATAAACCAAAACACCGCACACGCGGTGTTTTATTTTTTTGTCAATTTTTATTTCAAATTTTTTTATTCATGTGTTATAATAGGCTCCACATATTACAATTTGCAATATTATTTGTGTTTTTTGACATGTCCCTATTTTGTCACAAGTACTATGCTATAATATAAAAAAAGGAGATATAAACATGAACATAACAAACCTTAACATCACATCCGCCACTACTCTTAATTTTGAATTCGTTTCTAATGCTCCCATTTGTGTTCTTTGCGGCCGTTATTCGAATCTTGCGCTCGATCTCATGCGCGAATTGATTGGCGACTATGGTGCATATGAAGATCCCAATCGCATTGATGACGGACGCTTTGTGCTTCACGCCGACATCGAAATGGACGAAAAAAACTATGCCGTCTGTTACATTAGAAGCGCTGATTTCATAGGCGACAACCGCCTCGCTGTAAATTTCAAACCGAACAGTATTGCTTTCTCAGTAGATGATACGCGTGAGTTTGTAGATAAGTGTAACGAGCGCGATAAGTCAAGTTCCAATGTGCTTATTAAGACCGCCGATGCAATCCCTTGTGCCGATGATCGCCCTATCTTCATTTACGACTACTTTGACCGTCTCGATGAGGCGATAGACATTACGCCTATTCTTGACAAACTCTCTTCCCTCGGCAGGCAGGTATTTATTTCGGTATGTGCCGGATATCCCTGTAAAAAAATGAAGCACAGCAAGGTGCAGATTGTAGAAACAGATGACATTTATTTTGGAGAAAAATAATAGATAGGCGTATACGCAAGCACAAGGAGAACATATGAAAGAAAGCATTTATGCCGCGATACGCGGAGAGTACGGCAAGCATGTTTTACCACCCGTTGGAACTGTCTATGATAAGGATCATACTGTCATCGTCTGTCCCGTCTGCAAGCGCAAGACGCTTGATAATTATGATATCTGCCGCCATTGCGGCTGGGAATACGACGGATTCCCGGAGGATCACTACTCCGCCGCCAACGGTGCAACACTTGCCGAATACCGCGAGGAATTTCGCAAAGCGATAAAAGAAAAAAGGAGATAAGATCATGTTCAAATACATCTATTTCAATCCGCATCCCAAGGG
>JAFQNZ010000304.1 GCA_017395715.1 Clostridia bacterium
ATGAAACAGTCCGCTATTTTTGCTCCTCCGATACCGATTCTCTCGACGCCGTTGTGATCCCCGCACACGGCATCGTGATCCTTGACGGCACACCGCCCCACGCCACAGAGCCACTCTGCCCGGGTGCTGTCGACTTGCTTGTCAACCTTACCGAATTTTGGAATACTGCGTATCTCCAAAAAGCATCCGAAGCTGTCAAGCTTCTTTCGCAAAGCATCTCCTCATCCTATCGGCGCGTGTATGCCCTCATGGCGGCAATTCACGAAATCGAAAACGCCATCAGCGTTGCCACCGAAGAGGTTTTTGATCAAAACAGAGCCGAAACCATCATTCTTCGACTACTCGAAAAACACCGTATCAGGGAGGAAAACACGCCTGCCGTTTTCACCCAACCGTCATCGGCATTCGGCGTCAAAGGCTACGTACATCTTAACAGCTATGAAAACAACGCCCAAACGGTGATCCGCATCAAAGACCGCGTGATTTATTCAGAATACTTTTTTAAGCTTCTCAAACACGCACTCCTCCGAAATAAAATCTCTTTTTACGAGTCTGTTCGCCCTGTGGATGAGATCACAGACTCTCTCTTTCTCCCGCAAAGCTCAATTCTTTTCACACGCCATGCGGCGCTGGAAAAATGCGACGGTGTCATCAATCTTGACCGGATGCTGCCCGAGCGCGGTAAAGGCGCGCTTGCCTCTCACAAGACCCTTCTTCGCGAGATCGATTCTCTCTGCCAAAACATAGAAAAGCTTCTGCATGAGATCGGAAAGCGCCATGATGAGCTGGAATCCTACTACATCGCCGCGACCGATTACAAAGCGCTCAACCGGTTCAGCGAAAGCTTCATTTCCTCCCTTTTTGCCTCATCCTGAAGATTCATTTTATCATCTTTTCAGCAAAAACCAAACCGCGAATCAGCCCTGTGCCGATTCGCGGTTTGGTTTTCATTTGATTTTACAAAAAAATGTTGTATTTGATAGCAAAATGGTAAGATTAAGATCATAACCACTCGAAAGGACGTTCACTATGAACTATATATTTGATATACTGATGCTGATCGGCGGTCTTGCGCTTTTCTTGTTCGGTATGAACATCATGGGCGAGGCACTGGAGCGCCGTGCGGGAAATGGTCTTAAAAACATCCTCGGTAAAATGACAACCAACAAACTGCTCGGTTTCCTCACCGGTCTTGGCGTCACAGCCATCATCCAAAGTTCCTCCGCAACCACCGTTATGGTCGTTGGCTTTGTTAACTCCGGTCTTATGACACTTGCTCAGGCAATCAATGTCATCATGGGCGCCAATGTTGGCACCACCATCACGGCATGGATTCTCTCACTGGGCGGTATCAGTAGCGGCAACCTCTTTGTCAGGCTTCTCAAGCCCACCGCGTTTACCCCCATCCTTGCGCTGATCGGTATTATTCTCTATATGTTCACAAAGAGTCAGAAGAAAAAAGATACCGGCACCATTCTTCTCGGCTTTGCCACACTGATGTTCGGTATGGAAACCATGTCAAATTCTGTGGCATTTCTCGAAGAGATCGAAGGCTTCCGTCAGCTCTTTATCAGGTTCCAAAACCCCATCCTCGGACTTTTGACAGGTGCGTTTCTTACAGCAGTCCTTCAAAGTTCCTCGGCTTCGGTGGGCATTCTGCAAGCACTGGCAAGCAGCACCTCTTCGATCACCTACGGCTCTGCCATCCCAATCATCATGGGGCAGAATATCGGTACTTGCCTCACCGCTCTGATCTCCTCGGTCGGCACCAACAAAAACGCAAGACGCGCCGCTTTTGTTCACCTTTCCTTCAACGTCATCGGCTCTGCGATCCTCCTCACGGCTTTCAGCGTCATCAAATATACGATTGAACCTGCCATTCTCTACGAGCAGGTTGGTGTCCTCGGTATCCCGCTTTGCCACACTGCTTTTAATATTTTTTCCACCGTCATCATGTTCCCAATGGGCGCTTTCCTTGAAAAACTCGCACA
>JAFQNZ010000305.1 GCA_017395715.1 Clostridia bacterium
CTTCAAAGAACTGCTTCACCACGCGGTCGGTATCGGCAAGCGCTTTATTGGTGCTCCATACCTGACCCATCACCGTACCGGGAACAGAAACCTTCTTTCCTTCGGGTGTTGTAATTTCTTTATCATTCAGAATCATCAGGCAAAGCACATACTTATCTTCCATGTCGCCGTAATAGATCGTATTGCCTTCACGGACAAGCGGAACATCTTTATACACAAGATATTTGCCTTTGATATTTGCTTCAACATTGCAAGCCATACTGTAAGTCTCCTTTTCACGAGATCGGCCAAAAAGCCACTTTCAGTTATTATACACCAAGAACACACCGTTTGTCAAGGGAAAAGTATCTTTATTCTTGATTTTTGAAAAAAAGCAGGCTGTCACACCACAAACGGCTTGTTCACGGGCGGATTATCATCAGCAAGCGCGTAGATGCTGTCGGCACGCTCGGCAAACAGGACTTGTTTTTGCACGCCTTCATCAAGCATTTTATACTGCCCTGCACGGGTCAGAACAGGAAAATCAGTCGCGTTCAAAACAGCACGCCCTCTTTCGGTTGCCCCCAGCAACCGCGTGAAGGCAGGTCTTTCATCAAGCATTTCTTTCGTAACACCAAAAAAGCAAGACAAAAGACAACGGCGAATGCGGGCATTGGTGTACACTTTGGTCGCGGCGGATTCGAGCAGTTCTTCAAGACTTTGGCACTTTTTGGAAAGCGCGATCAGCCTTTGAGAAAGTCCGTCCGGCAGATCGGCAACCTCTTCAAAATCCGATACGTTTGAAAGACGGAAGAAGGCAAGGATCGCCTTTTCGAGCGTTTTCATCGAAACAAGCTTGTTGTTTTGTAATAGATCGAAGCTATCTTGCGGAACAAGTCTGCTGAGTGATTCGGTATTCGAACCATACGCCGCCGCACGCGAAGCCGTAGCTGTCTCAAAACCTTCCCGTTTGACAACGACTGCCTGCATCTTGCTGTTCAACGTGTCAATGGCAGACAGATATGCCACACCCAAAATATCATTCGGTTTTCTCGGCGGCAAACAGGAAAACAATTCTTCATATACCTCGTCGCGCAGTGTAGCATACGCGCGGCTCGGTTGATTCTTTGCGCGCTCGGCAAGAGCCTTTTCAAAACGCTCATCGGCAAGATTCCTTGCTGTTTCTTGAAGAAACGATATATTCCCCGTCTCACTGCCGAACACCAGATAATCCGTACCGATATCCGAAAGGATCGAAACCCCCGCCCTTGCAAACACCTCCGCGCACGCACCCGAATAGGGGTACGGCAGTTCCAAAACAAGATCAGCCCCACCCTTTATTGCCATCACGGCGCGGTACTCTTTGGGTAAAAGCGCAAAATCCCCTCTCTGCACAAAGTTTCCGCTCATCAAAGAGACCACGGCAACATCCTCGCCGAAATGCTTTCTGACAGCTTCGATCTGCCGCTTGTGTCCGTTGTGAAAGGGGTTGTATTCGGTAATAATGCCAACAGTTTTCATCTTGATTCAATCTTTCTATGAAAAAAAAGTAAAATATTCAAATAAACACTTGCAAAATGCCAAACAACTCGCTATAATATTCCTGTTAAGGATATTCTATCATATAAAAAAATAAATGTCAATCAGGAGAAAAAAAGAATGAATGTACTCGTAGTTAACGCAGGGTCTTCTTCCCTCAAGTATCAGCTGATCGAAACCACCTCGGGTGAACTCAAGGCAAAAGGTATTTGCGAAAGAATCGGTCAGGACGGTTCTGTTATCGAACACAAAACAGGTGACGGCACCAAGATCGTCAACAAATACGAAATGCCCAACCATGCAGTTGCCATGAAGTATGTTGTTGCCGCACTCACCGATGCCGAAACCGGCTGCATCAAGGATATGAGCGAGATCGAAGCTGTCGGTCACCGCGTTGTGCATGGCGGTCCTTACTATTCCGAAAGCTGCCTTGTTACCCCCGAAGTGCTTGAAAAGCTCGAGCTCTGCCGTGACTTTGCACCCCTTCACACAGGCGCTCACCTCATGGGTATCAGCGGTTGCACCGAAGTGATGCCGAATGTTCCTCAGGTTCTGGTATTCGATACCGCATTCCATCAGACCATGCCCGAAGAAGCATACTACTATCCGATCACCAAGGAAATCTACGATACGTATAAAGTACGTCGCTACGGCGCACACGGCACATCCCACCGCTTTGTTGCCAGAACCATGTGCGAAATCATGGGTAAGGTAGAAGGCACTAAGATCGTTACCTGCCATCTCGGCAACGGTTCTTCGATCTCCGCTGTCAAAGACGGCAAGTGCATCAACACCTCCATGGGCTTCACACCCCTTGACGGCGTGGAAATGGGCACCCGTTGCGGCTCGATCGACCCCGCGATCGTTCCTTATATCATGAACAAGAAGGGCTTTACTCCCGACGAAATGAGCGACTTCATGAACAAGAAGTGCGGCTTCCTCGGCACCACAGGCTACACCGACTCCCGCGATATCGAAGCTACCATTGAAAGAGGTCCTTCCGATCCCAACTTCGCGAACTGCGATCTTGCTTCCAAGGTTCTCTTCTATCAGATCAAGAAGTATATCGGCGCATACACCGCCGCTATGGACGGTCTTGATGCCATCGTATTCACCGCGGGTCTTGGTGAAAACAACCCCAGACTCCGTGAAAAGGTTTGCGACAACCTCACCTATTTCGGCGTTGAGATCGATAAGGAACTGAACGCCAAGATGCTCCGTCAGTCCAACATCGTAAAGCTTTCCACCGAAAACTCCAAGGTTCTCGTTTACCTCATCCCCACCAACGAAGAGCTCGTTATCGCACAGGATACCGCCGCTATCGTTGCTGCTCTTTAATCAGCTTTGTCAAACGCTCCTTTTGTCTTTTGCGAAAGGAGCGTTTTCTTAAAATACCATAGAAAGGCTTTGTTAGCATGAAAATAACACATTACATTCCTCTCATGGCTGTTCTTTTACTCCTTCTCGTTTCTGTTCTTGTTTTTTCTTCCTGCTCCGGCAGTGACGCTTCTGCTGTCACAAAGCCTCTTGCCACAACTGTGGCAGCACCCATTACCACAACACCGAAAGTAACCACAACGGTAGTTCCCGTCACCACAACGCTGCCGGTAACCACAACACAAGCTCCCGAAACCGAAAAAGAGCCCGAATTTGTTAACGCTGTATTCGGCGGCGGTCCTTTTGTTACCGGAAACAAACCGGTTGCCAACATGATCAAAAACTCTGATTTCAACACCTTGATGATCTGGTCTGTCCATGTGGATGAAAAAACCTGTGACCTTTGGCTGAACGACATTCTCGTTGTTCAGAACGGTAAGCTTGCTCCCGGATTCAAAACCGCTACATGGGATGCCTTCAAAAACGACTGTTCCAACATCACCCGTATTGAGATCAGCGTCAGCGCTTGGGGTACAAAAGACTTTGAAAAGATCAAAAATATCATCCAGCGTGACGGCACCGGTAAAGATACCCTCCTCTACCGCAACTTCACGTGCTTGGTCGATGCCACAGGTGCTGATGCCGTAAACTTCGACGACGAATCTCTCTATGAAGTAAAACCCATGGCAGACTTTGCCAAAATGTGCATCGACATGGGCTGCAAGATCACCTTCTGTCCCTATTCCAGCATGGATTTCTGGTATGAGCTGTATCTTGCCGTCGGCAAAGAACATGTTGACCGTATTTACGTACAGTTCTATGACGGCGGTGCCGGAAACAATGTCATCAACTGGGTGCGCAAATTTGGTTGCGATATCATCCCCGGTTACTGGTGTCTCAACGGCAATGAACAGCCTACCAAAGGCAAAAAGACCCCCGCTGAAGTAACCCAACATCTCACCGACAACATCAATCGAGTCTGCGGCGGCTTCATGTGGCTGTTTGATGAAATGATATCTGCAGGTACCTACGACGATTACGCTACTGCTATCAAAACAGCAGGAGCTAACAAACAGTGGAAATAACATAGTTTCTAAGAAGAGCATCCTTTGGGGATGCTCCTTCTTTTTTGCTTTTTTTCTGCATACTCATACAGAAAAGGGGTGTGAGAAATGCTGTTGCTGTTTGCCGTTTTGCTGCACGAATGCGGACATATTCTACTTCTGATACTCAGTGGCGGCAAACTCAAGGGTATCCGCTTCGGTATCTGCGGCATCACGCTGAAAGCCGAATATCCGCCCTCTTATTTTGCTAAAATAATGATCTCGCTCGGAGGGCCCTTGGCGGGCATCATCTGTTTTTTTCTCTGCCGCAATGCAGGAAAAACACTTACGCTGTTTGCCGACATCAACCTCTGGCTATCGCTGTTCAATCTGCTCCCTATCTCATTTTTGGACGGCGGCGGTGTCATCGACTCATTTCTCCTTATGTTTCTCCCGTATGAACGCGCCACCGCAATCTCCCGTGCCGTATCTGTGACAACAGCCGCCCTGCTTTGGAGCATCGCCGTTTACCTCTTTTTGTTCTTGAAACGAATAGCGTCACATTTTATA
>JAFQNZ010000306.1 GCA_017395715.1 Clostridia bacterium
CCGTCTGCACCCTGCCCTTGCGCCTTACAAGGCAGCAATCTTGCCCCTTTCCAAGAAGCTTACACCCAAGGCAGAAGAGATCTATCACAGCCTGTCAAAGAAGTTCATGATCGACTTTGACGATACCGGATCGATCGGTAAGCGCTACCGCCGTGAAGACGAGATCGGTACTCCTTTCTGCATCACCTATGACTTTGATTCCGAAACCGACGGCTGCGTTACCGTTCGCGACCGCGACACCATGGAACAAGTCAGAATCCCGATTGCAGAACTTGAATCTTACATCGAAAAAAAGATCGCATTCTAATCAAAAAACCGTGAGTTTTATCTCACGGTTTTTCTTGTATCGTTTCTTTTACATGATCAAGACCAAGTATATGGCAGATCTTTTGGTTGATCTTCTTTTGGTCAAAATGATCCTCAGCAAACTTTCTGCCGTTTTCTCCCATGGTCACGATCATATCAGGGTGCTCAAGGAAGTAGATCATTTTCTCAGCAATGGCATCCACATCGGCAACGGGAACGAAAAATCCGTTGTAACCATCTATCACCGTGCATCTTGTTCCAATCGTATCGCAGGTAATCACAGGACGGCAAACCGCCGAAGCCTCTGCATTCACAAGCCCAAGTCCTTCTCGGTAGGACGGCAAAACAAAAACCGCCGCCTGTTCGTAAAAAGGTGCTGTATCGAGCGTTGCACCCATATATTCAATCACACCGTCGTCTATGTATGATTGAATGTCCGCCACCGTAACCGTTCCTTCGGGACCGACATAACGGAATTTGGCGTTGGGATAGAGAGCTTTGACTTTCTTGGCAGCCTCGCAGTATTCCAAAACGCCTTTCGTTTTGAGCATACGGGACACCATCAAAAACGAATCGGTATTCTCAAGCGGTTTCGGAGCAAAATGATCAAGATCAACACCGATACCCGGCACGATATCGCACTGCTCCTGTTTAACAAGTTTATACCCAATAAACTCGTCCCGATCTTCACGGTTCAAAAAGAACACTTTTTTTGCATGGCGAAACGATTTTCGCAAAAGAAAACAAACCACACGCCGAATCATGCGCCATTTGAGCGTATGATAAATAAATACATCTCCCGCGCCTTCCATCATCGAATAAATCTCACATACCCCGGCGTCTTTGGCACCCAAAACACCGAATATATTCGGCTTCAGCATAAAGGTAAACACAATATCGGGCGAAATCTCCCGAATCAGCTTAGCGTATCGTTTTCTCAGGGTTAGAGCCTTAAACGGGTTCAGTCCTCGGTTGGAATCTTCCAGACAGTGAAAGTCAATTCCGCGGCTTTTGATCAATTCTTCATACTTTCGATCAAAGGTAATCACCGACACTTCATGACCCAGTTCCTGTATCGACTCAATCAGTTTTTTTCTAAAACCGATCACAACATTTGTTGTAACACATACTAACAGTACTTTCACACAAGCCTCCTCAGCCGTATTCACGTCTTTCTTAATATGATCCGAATTATTATACCATATTTGTCCCATAAAATCAAGTTACAAATTCATGCGTTTCATAAAGAAAAAGGAAGAGCGTCAAAAAGCTCTTCCTTTTTGATATTTGTCATTCAGCCACAGTCACAGCCGAGAAGGTAATGTTGTCACCGCAAAGAAGCGAATAGTTCACATACAATTCGGAGGCATCCCCGGCATCGCATTCGATTGTGATCATGCGGTAGAAGTTGGTGGTAAGATTACCGAATGTCAAGGTTTCCACATTACCCGCTCTGTCGCGTACCGAAATCTTGGCAACACCTTTATATCCGCCGATATACAGCGTGTATGTCTTCTTGGTGCCGTCTGTCTTCAGCACAATATCAAAGTTTCTCTGCGATACGGGACCGTTGGTAGAAGAACCGGAGGCTCTTGTGTCCCCATCACTCCACTTGATCGAGTAATTATCATAGAATGCTGTCATATCCAACCAAGACCTGATCGTACCGATAAGACCGGCGCCGTTTTTCTTGCGAATCACATCGCTGGGACTCGATGCACCAAAGAAAGCCCAATCAACCGTTCCCTTTTCAGTCAGGTTAAGATTGTTCATTCCTGCTTTGGTAATCGTGGTCGCCTTCACAGTGAAATCAACAGCAGTATCGTCGTATGCTTCGTTTTTGCCATCCTCTGTGGCAGATGCGTAATACACTCTCACATCCACAGCCTTGTCAAGCGGCGTCTTAACCGTAAATTCCACAATATCACCGTCAAGCGCTGCACCAACCTCGGCAAAAGGAGAAGCATCAACGCTCTTGGCATGCGTCTTATAGGTTACTTCTTTGCCGTCAACCGTAATCTTGGTAATGGCACCGAAGTTTGTTCTGGTATGTAAACGAATGGTATAATCTCTTTCGGTAAAGGCAGGCGCATTCTTAAACGAACCCTTGGTTGCGCCAATGGCGATCGAAAGCGCGCCGTCAGCATAGTCCATCGTCACATCGGTGGTTCTGTACTGACCGTCTTTATAGGCAACCGTCGATTCGTCATCTTCGTAAATCTGCGCCTTTGCCGAATAACCCATACTGGGATAGATATCCAGCGTGATCTTCGACCAGTCTGTCTTAAAGGTATTCTGTTCCTGTGTCACAAGCGGAATGATGGCACCTTGTCTGACAAAGATCGGGGAGGTTTCAAGACCGTGAGCCTCATAGATCGTGCAAGGTCCGGTATATTCTTTGCCGGTCCAAACATCCATCCATACGCCGTCGGGAATAAACACGTCTCTGCCGTCATCTTCTTCAGGCATCGTGCCGACAAGCATGTGCGCATTGCCGCCATATTCGCAGTATTCAATCTTGATATCATACGTCTTCCCTGCTTCAAGATACGGGGTTGTCAGATAGGTATCGTAAACCGTCCAACCGTCAACCACAAGCTCGCCGTCGATCCAGCATTTCACGCCGTCATCGGCAAAGAAGCAAATGTAAACACCTTCTGTCGGCGTGACGGTTCCCGACCATCTTGCCGAGAAATTATCCGCAGGATTTCCGATTTCGGAAGGTCCGCCGGTTCCCCAGTCTTTTGAAATATCGGTGGTATAACCGGTATAGGCAGGTGTTCCCGAAAGGGTATTATTCTTGAAATATTCCACTTTCAAACCCTGATTACCGTCTGTAACCAGCCATTCAGGAGCAAACGGCTTTTGTGTTTTGCCCGCAATCGGTGCCACTAAAATGTAATCGCCAAGCAAATACTGATCGTTTGCACTTGCCTCCACATACTGCGGATATACGATGTCAAGCCTTCGCATGATCGGAAGACCCGTGTCATAGTTTTCACGGGAGAGCTGATAGAAAAGCGGCATCAAACGGTAACGCATACCCACGTATTCCTTGGTGACACGCTCGGCTGTTGCGCCGAACAGCCAAGGCATTCTTGAAAAAGGCTTCGTACAGTGAACGCGGCAAACCGTGGAAAGCGCGCCGTACTGCATCCATCTGACATACATTTCAGGAGACACATCGCCACCCGTATGACCGCCGATGTCGGAAGACATATACGGAATACCCATCTCTGCCCCGCCGTAGATCATGTTGTAAAACTCTTTCTTCAAAGCTTCGGCAGTTGTCAGAATGTCACCCGTCCACTGGATAGAATAACGGTGGGCGGCAACTTCGGTGGGATCGGTCATATCGCCGTTCCAAATGCCGTCAACATTGCCCATAATCAAGGCACGGCGTGCATATTCATCGAGGTCGGTGATACTTTCGTAATAGTCCTCGGTGATCCACTGGAAGGCATACATCCCGGTCGTGTAAAGCGAAAGTCCGGATGATGCTTCTTTGAGTGCCACAGACCAGTTTCTGTCATACCACCAGTAGTCAAGTCCAAGTGAAAGAATCAGTTTGAGATTCTTGTTTCGATATTCGATCTCCGCTTTATCAAGAAGGCTTGTTGTTCCTGTAGCAGGTTCGGGATGGTCATTGAAAACTATGCTCACACCAAGATCATGTGCCTTTTCCAAGAAGCGAGCCATGTCGGGAAAAAGGCTTGTGTTGATATCGTAACCAACACCACGGGAGGCATCTCTCCAGTCGGTATCGATCACAAGCACGTCAATCGAATACCCTCTTCTCTGATACTCCTTGATCTGATTGAGTGCAGTACTTTCATTGTATGCGTAGTAGCGGGAATCCCAATAACCCGGGAGATGGGTGGTGATCATTTCGGAACGGCCGGTCAGTTCAATGAAATCCTTCATAAAGGTTTCATAGCTTCCGCAAGGCAGGAACACAAAACAGTCGGTTGCATTTCTGTCTGTGACCCAACCGTTTTTAGCGGCGGTGGTATCGCTGATCCCGTAACCGTATTCCGAAGGAATCACACGGGGGTTGTCGGTAAAATACCACGACTCAAGGTCATCACTCGGAGACGGCAGAAAAATATCGCTGTCGGTCTTGGTCTCGTAATGCCAGATCTCTTTGCCGTCGGGCGACTTCACAACCGCATTACTCAAATTGGTGGCGTCTGTGGGGAGGATCACGTGATAATTCTTGGTTTTGATGATCGTGTTTTCGCCGTCGGTTTCCACGGTGTAATCCACTTTATACCAATCATCACGGTTAATAACCGAATAGGAAGCCTTATCTTGGAACTTACCGCCTGACATTGCCACTTCCATACGCACAAGCGTGTCGGAAAGAAGCTGAACACGCACCTTATTCAGAACCACTTCTTCCGGCTTCACGCGTTCGGGTTCGGACGGTGTGGTTGTGGCTTCAGTCGCAGAAACCTCAGGATCTTTGGTTGTCACCCCGGTGTCCGTGGGCTTGCCTTGGTTGGTATTCGGCGTTTCTGTGCCGGAGGTGTCGGTCGTTGCGGCAGGCGTAGATGAGCATCCGCAAGACACAAGCATCAGAATCAGCAAAACCGAAAACAACAACATCGTAATGGCAGGAATTTTTTTCATGATGGCTTTCGTCTCCTTTTTGGCTATATTATACAAATATATTGTATCATTCCCAGCCAAACAAGTC
>JAFQNZ010000307.1 GCA_017395715.1 Clostridia bacterium
AAGCAGATCCATGTTATCGCGGCAGTAGGAAATATCGCCCGAAGCGATCGCTTCTGTGGCAGCCATCACGAGCATATTGCCGCATTCTTCCACAGGCATCTGACCATCGATGTGGTTGCCTGCATACACCTGACCGTTCACGTGCGGATACTGACCGGCATCGTGCGGCGCAAAATCATATTTCAAGGTCTTTGCCCATTCATCCGAGCGCGAATACTTCATGATCGGGCGCATCATACCGCGAACAAGCTCGGGATTGTAAAGCAGAAACATCGGAATTGAAGGATACGAAACGTCAACCGTTGCGGCACAGCCGTTCGAGTGGCATTCTTTTGAAATATACAAAATAGAGCCGTCTTCGTCCAGCACCAATTTGTGTGCGGCAAGCACCTGACGGTAGGCAAGCTGCAAAAGCTCTGCGTACTTTTCCCCGCCCGCCTTGGTGGCGTCGATAAAGAGTCTGTCAGAGAAAGCGCGCGCCTTCATGTAGCAGAAATCATAGTCGGCAAACGCTTTGGAAATCTCGTCAAGCAGATCGGCACCGTCTTTGTTCCAATAGGTCTTCAGACGCTTGCCGAAGTAGATCATGCTTTCAATATCATCGTAAGCAAAGGTAAAGAGCGCACCGCTTACCGGATCAAGATTGTTTTCGGCAAACACAAAGGTCATTTCCTTGTTGTCGCCATGCGGATATTCCTTGTCTCGATATTCTTTTTCAAACGGCACTTCTTCGGCATACGCGCCAACCTTGGCGTTCTCACCGTTTGTGGAAAGATAGAAGTAACCCCAGTCAATGCGGATGTCATCACCGCGCTTTTCAAGCACAGGCTGGCTGACAGAACCGATCTTCGCGGTTTGAATATCGTCCTGTTCAAGCATTTCAATATCCACGCCGTCAGTACCGCGCCAATTCAAGCAGATCTGCTCCGATGCGGCAATATTGGCAATCACGTCATGCTCACTTTTGTCAAGCGACTTGTAGGTCAGCTTCAGATAGCTTATTGGTCTTGTGAGATAATAATAATCGTCAAGGAACAAGGGTGTGGTGAAAAGCGCTGTCAGCTCAATACCGCCTGCTGTAAAACGGTATTCGGTGGACATTGCCGTCACATCAAGATAGGTCTGCTTCATCGCAGGCGCCTCTCCTGTACCCATAAAACGGTAAGTTACCCCATCGATCATCACAACACCGCGCAGGGTGTTGGGCTTGCCTGTCCAGTGAACCGGCACATTGTCGGTGAGCTTATCGGCGGCTGACCAAACCGAAAAATAAGGGTCAACGGTAATGAGCGGAACGCTCGGGGGTCTCATTCTCATGATACACTCCAAATCTTCCGAAAAGTCGGATATGTAAATTCAGCATTTCTGCTTGCCGTCAGCATGATTTTCTGTTTGCATTATAACACAATCACGCAAAATATGCAAGGAAGAAAAAACTTTTGCCGAAAATTCTTTAAGTTTTTCAAAGTTTACAGAACGAGGCCCTTATTTTTTTGTTCACACCCCTAAAAAACGCGCGCATGAATCCATGTATATTTTCCCATAACGCACCCATACTAAAAGAAAAAAAGGAGCGTGTATGGAAGAAGCTTTTCACAAGTCAAACAACACAAAGGTTCTGTCACGCTTTTTTAGTTTTGTGTCAGCCTGTATGACACCGCTCCTGCCCGCCCTGCTCGGCGGCGGCATGGTACGCATTCTCACCACACTTTTGACATTAAGCGGTCTTCTCTCCGAAAGCTCCACCACCTATCTGCTTCTCTCGCTGATCGGCAACGCTTTTTTCTATTTTCTCCCCATCATGCTTGCGGCATCGGCGGCAAAGCGCGTGGGGGTAAGTCCCATGCTTGCCATGCTCATCGGCGGCGTGCTTTTGCACCCCGATCTTGAAGCACTCTTCTTGCTTGAAGATCTGCACTTTTTCCATCTGCCGGTCACGCCCGCAGTTTATCCGTCAAGCGTGTTGCCGATTCTCCTCATCGTACCCTTGATGAAGTATATCGAAGAGATTGCCGAAAAGCTCTCTCCGCACCTCATTCGCTTATTCTTCAAGCCTTTTTTGGTGATTCTCCTCACAGCCCCTTTGGCGCTTGTTATCATCGGACCGATCGGCAGCCTGATCGGCGATCTTTTGGCGAATATCATCAATCTTCTTTACACCCGCGCCCACGCCTTAACCGTTGGACTTTTGTCCGCCGCCATGCCGTTTTTGGTTTTTTCAGGCTTTCACTATTCCCTCTTACCGCTTGCCGCCATCAGTATTTCCTCTCTTGGCTACGACCCTTTGATCAGCGTTTCGATGTTCTGTTTCACCCTCTCGCTTGCCGGTGCCGCTTTTGCCATTGCACTTCGGGCAAAAAGCAAAGACACCCGTCAGCTTGCCATCGGTTCGGCGCTTTCAGCCTCTCTTGCAGGCGTCAGCGAGCCTGCCCTTTACGGCATTTTGTTTAAGTATAAGCTGCCCATCAAGGCAAGCTGTATTGCATCGGGTGTTGCAGGCTTTTTGGCGGGCAGTTTGAATACCGTTGTGTTTGCAACGGGGAGCGCACCCTCGTTTTTCATGCTGATCAATATGATAAAAGATGGCTCGCTTGACAACTTACAATCAGGACTCATCACCTTGTCTGCTACCCTTCTTCTCTCGTTTTCCCTTACTTTGATCCTCTATCACAATCCCAAAGGAGTTATTATGAAAGATATCGAAAATACCCCTCAAGCCACACCCGCTACTACCACGGTCAAAACCTTAACCCTTGCAAGTCCTTTAACCGGACAGGTAATTCCCTTAAAAGATGTCAAGGATGAAACCTTCTCCCTCGGTTACCTCGGTGAAGGATGCGCGGTTTTGCCGAGCGACGGCCACGTCTATTCCCCCGTCAGCGGCAAGATCGTCAGCCTGTTTGATACCCGTCACGCCATCACCATCCTGTCGGATAGCGGCATGGAAATTCTCATCCATGTCGGCAGAGACACGGTTTCCCTGCGCGGCAGATATTTCAACGCCTTTTGCCAAAACGGAGACACAGTCAAAACAGGCGACCTGCTTCTCTCCTTCGACCTTGACGCCCTTGAAAAAGAAGGCTTTGACACCACCACGCCGATCGTTATCACCAACAATACCCTCTACCAAAAAATCGAAACCACCGCAAGCGGCACCGTCACCGCAGGTGATCCTCTCCTGTCCGCCGAAGACGACGGCAAACACCTCGGGTGAAATCAAAAAGGGATGCCGACAGCATCCCTTTTGTGTTTCACCGTTTCCGCACCAAGTCACTCACGGTGACAAACTCATAGCCTTCTGCCAGAAGCTTGGGGATCACGCGGCGGAGCGCTTCGGGCGTGTGCGACTGCCCTGCCACATAATCGTGGCAAAGAATGATACTGCCGTCTTTCACGTCCTTTATGATTGCTTTCTCGATCCGATCAGCCGAAAGACCCCGCCAATCCTCGGTATCCACCGACCAGAGCACCATTTGATAGCCCTGCTCTTTGGCAACCGTTTTGATCACACCCTCACGGAATCCCTCGGGCGGTCGAAACAAAATCGGCGAAACACCCGTAATCCCTTCAATGACAGCCCTTGTTTTTTCAAGCTCATACGAAAAGCTTTCGGCGTTCTGCTCCTTCAGTTTGGGATGGGAGTAGGTATGATTGCCAATCTCATGCCCCTCCTCTGCCGCCTGCTTCACAAGTGACGGATGCTCTTCTGCATTCTGCCCCACCACAAAAAAGGTAGCTTTGATGCCATATTCTTTCAGAATCGAAAGGATCTCGGCAGTATAAGAGGCGTGCGGTCCGTCATCAAAAGTCAAAGCGATCTTTTTGGGCGGCACTTCTGCAAAAACCGAAAATCCCATACCGACAAAAAGCAACAGTGCTAAAACCAAACACAAGACCCGTCTCATGCGAAGAGCTCCTCAATGCTTGCAATGCGATAGCCCTGCTTTTCAATCTCGGTTAAAAGCCGATCCATGATTGCGGCATTGGTGGCGGATGTGGGGTGCAATAGCATCACCTCTCCGCTGTGCAAATGCGAAAGGATCTTGTCAAGCGCGCGGTCCGGGTCTGGTTGTTTCGCATTATCCCAATCGGCATAGGCAAATGACCAAAGAAGCGTTTTGTAGCCAAGCTTGTCGGCAAAAGCAAGGTTTTCTTCCGAGAATCGACCTTGCGGCGGTCGGTACACTTTCATCATCTCTTGTCCTGTCAGTTCGGTATAAGCCTTTTCAAGCCGCGTCAGTTGCTTTTCAAACAGCCCGATGTCGGTAATCGTACTCATGTCGGGGTGGGTGGCGGTGTGGTTGCACACCGCATGTCCCTCCTCTGCCATGCGTTTGATCAGTGCAGGCTCGCGCAGGATCAGATTTTCCAAAACGAAAAACGTGCCCTTCACGTTGTGCTTATCCAGCGCATCAAGAACCTTTACCACGTTGCCGTTTTCATAGCCGGCATCAAAGGTCAGATAGATCACCTTGTCAGACTCTTTCGCTTTTTGATCAAGATAGTAGAAATCGTATTTTGAAGCAAATTCAAAACTCGAATGCAGCGCAGGCGGTGTGTGGTTGTCATTGTTTTGCACAAACCAGTTGTACGGCGTTCTGTCGGTCGCAAATACGCGAAGCGGCGTCGCTACCAAAAACAACAGCAAAAAAAGAAGCAAACCTTTTTTCTTTTTCATCATAAATTCCTTTCATAAGCGGATTCCTTTGTAGTGTTTCTGAAAAAGAAAAAAACTACACGCTGAAAGAAAAACAAAAAAGTGCCAATCGTTCCATGATTGGAAACGATTGGCATTTTGATCAGTGAAGAGTTTTGGTCATCACAAGGGCTTTGCTGTTGTAGTACTTCATCGCTTTGAGCAACTGCTCGGTGGCTTCAAAGAACACAACGGCAGGTTTGCCGTCTTTGTCGGTAAAGGTCATAAAGTAAATATCCGAAGCGCTGAAGGAAGAAACAGCCTCGTAACGAACCGCCTCAGCATTGGCGTGTGCGTGAGGGGTGTATTCTTCGTTGAGAGGAGCGATCATTTCCGCTTCGCTGATTCTGACCTTAAGGTAATCCTTTTCGTATTTACCGCCGTACACGGTCAGGATCGTGAAATAGCTTGTATCTACTGTATAGTAGTATGCAGGGGAAACGTAAGGCCAGGTAAAGAACCAAAGAATCCAAACCAAAAGCGGTACGATCGCACCGGCAAAGGGGAATACCAAAAGAAGCGGAATGGCAAGACCAAGACCAACAGCAAGATACAACAGCACCATCAGCATACGCTGCTTTTTGTATTTGCTCTGTTTCTTGACATCCACCATGTACTCGGCATAGTTCGCGCTGCCGAATGCGTCATCGGCACGGGCGGTGATATCTCCTCGCGAGCTTTCTTTGCCCTTGAATTTTCTCATAATCAAAATCTCCTAACTAAAAATTTTAAGTAAAGACCTTCTCAAATCACACTTTGACAAAGACCCATGACGATATTATTATAGCATAAAAACCGCGAATATCAAGTCCCAATGCAAAGTTTTTTTCATGTTTTTTTATAAAAATCGGCAAAATAGACAAAAAATAAAGAAAAAGACTTACACGCAAAAAGTTTTTTTGGGCAAACTGTAAATTTTGTCAAAAAACAAAAATAATTCTTGCAAAAGTGTCATATTATGGTATAATATATATAAATCACGGAGGAATTCCGTTTCAGAAAGGAAAAATGAACCATGACCAAAAAAGAACTGATTGATATTGTTGCTGCTGATGCCAATATTACCAAAAAAGATGCTAAGGCTGCTATTGATGCCCTTCTCACCGCTGTTGAAGATGCACTTGTAAAAGGCGAGGATGTTTCCTTCGCAGGATTCGGCACATTCAAGGTAAAGACCCGCGCTGCAAGAAACGGTGTCAATCCCCAGACCAAAGCTCCCGTTGTTATCCCTGAAGCAAAGGTTCCCACCTTCAAGCCCGGCAAGGCACTCAAGGATAAAGTTTCCGGCTAATTTGAAACATCGCAAGGGTTGTTGCTTCGTCAACAACCCTTGTTTAATTTTGGATGGTATCACTATGCTTCGTCTTGTTTGGAAAAAGCCCCTCGCACTCGCCTGCACCGCATTTCTTGCGGTGCTTTTGGTGCTTGTGCTCAATCCTTTTGCGTATGCAACGGTACTATCGTATCTGCTCCTCGCGCTTCTTCTTGCAGGCAGTACCGCTTTCTTCCTCATCAAACGAAACGGCATTCGCCGCGCTTTGTTTATCACACTTCTTTTCCTCGCCGCCCTCTTTCTTGCCTTTTCACTCACGGGGAATCTGAACACAAAAAGGCAATCTCTTCAAAAACAGTATCACGAAAAAGAAGTACACGGCAGATTCTTAGTCACCCATGT
>JAFQNZ010000308.1 GCA_017395715.1 Clostridia bacterium
GAACAAGATTTCACCGTACGCACGCTGTCCACAATTTTCGAGCCTGCCGCCATAAACGAGGCAAAATCATGCTTGCCCACGATCAAAGCGGCCGCTTGGTTCATTTTATCCACGTCAAGCGCTCTCGGATAATGATACGCGCGAGAGGCAAGAAACGGATCTTTTTCGGCGCGATTCAGAATGAGATATTCATATTCCTTATACACAACATCGTAGCGCACATGAAAGGAATCCTCCGCCCGTTTTGCCGAAAGGATGGCAATATCATCGGGCAAAAAGCGCGAGGCGGCAATCGGAAGCTTTTCGATCGGAAAATTTTCCGAAATATCGCCCTCCAACGTGCAGAAAAACTGCTTGGCGTGCACGCCGCTGTCAGTCCTTGAACAGCCCGAAAGCAAAAACTTTTTGCCGAAAAAGCCTTCAAGCGCACTCTGCAAGGTCTTTTGCACCGACGGCGCGTTGTTCTGCACCTGAAAGCCGTGGTAGTGAGTACCCACGTAGGCAATTTCCAAAAGAATCTTCATACAAATCCTAACTGTTTCGTTTGTTTTTACGCATACACAAAGCCTAACATGCCAATCAAAGACGAAGACAGCTCAACCGATGCCACCGCCACGCCTGTAAGGAAGAGCGCCATCACCAAAAGCGCGGCAAAATCAAAGCTTTGATAGCGCAGACGGTTCATTCTCGTTCTTCCCTTGCCGCCGTGATAGCAACGGCATTCCATGGCTGTGGCAAGGTTGTCGGCGTGTCTGACCGACGAAATGAAAAGCGGAATGAAAACCGGAATCAAGGCTTTTGCGCGTTTGATAAGAGATCCGTTTTTAAAATCGGCGCCACGTGAGGCCTGCGCCGACATGATCTTGTCGGTCTCTTCAATGAGAATCGGAATAAAGCGCATGGCAATCGTAATCATCATAGCAAAATCGTGTACAGGCACCTTGATGTACTTTAAGGGAGCAAGCAAATGCTCAATCGCATCGGCAAGCGCGATCGGAGAGGTGGTGTAGGAAAGCAGCACCGAAACCGATGCCACAAGCACCACAATGCGAAGCGAAACACAAAGCGCTTTGATGATGCCCTCCCACGAAATCGTGACAAACTGCCACTCAAAGATCACATGATACCCCTCTCCCCCACCGTTGATGATAAAGATCACGGTCATGATGATAACGATCCAGCGTAAGGGCTTGATACCCTTGAGCATGGTCTTCATCGGGATCTTGCCGATGACAGGGAGAAGAAAGGTAAGCGTTGCCACAAACAAAAGTGTCAAAAGCGTGCTTGCACCAAAGATCATGGTGATAAACATCAAGGAAATGAGAAGCTTCATGCGCGGGTCAATGCGATGTAAGATCGAATCGCCGGGGAAATACTGACCGAGTGTCACGTCCTTCAGCATGACTTGTTGCCCCCTTTCAACAGCGCAAGAATCGCTTCTTTGGTATCTTCAACGGTGTAAAGATTCTGCACAAGGGGAAGACCTCTTTCGCGCAGTTTCACGGCAAGACGGGCGATATCGGGAATGTCAAGCGAATGTTCGATCAAAAGATCTGCGTGCGAGAAGACCTCGTCGCGCGTGCCGGAAAGCACAAGCTTATCTTCGGCAAGCACCACAATGTCTTCGGCATACTTTGCCAGATCCTCCATGCTGTGGCTAACGATCACCACAGCTGCCCCCGTGTTGTCGCGGTAACGGAGAAGTCCGTCAAAGATCGACTTTCTGCCGATCGGGTCAAGACCCGAAGCAGGCTCGTCGAGAATCAAAACCTCAGGATGCATGGCAATCACGCCCGCAATGGCAACACGGCGTTTTTGTCCGCCCGAAAGGTCAAAGGGCGATTTCTCAAGCAGCGAGCGGTCAAGACCCACAAAATCGCAAGCCTCTTCCACACAGAGCTTGATGCTTTCTTCATCCATGCCCATGTTGCGCGGTCCGTAAGCAATGTCCTTGCCAACCGTATCTTCAAAAAGCTGGTATTCGGGGTATTGGAACACAAGCCCGATGCGATAACGCAGTTCATGCAGTTTTTTCTTGTCGGCATGGATATCGGCTCCGTGAAAATACACCTTACCGCTTTGCGGCTCTAAAAGTCCGTTCAAAAGCTGAACGAGCGTGGATTTGCCCGAGCCGGTATGCCCGATGATCCCTGTGATACGGCTGCTTTTCACACCGAGCGAAACGTGATCGACCGCAAGCTTACGAAAAGGCGTGCCGATGCCGTATTCATACACCAAGTCTTCGGCCTTCAGGATATATTCGGTTTTTTTGTTCTGTTCTGTCATAACC
>JAFQNZ010000309.1 GCA_017395715.1 Clostridia bacterium
CACGAGCGAGTGCCCGCACCAAAATATGCTGTTCCGTATGTCGAGTATCCTGCCCAAGAGCTTAGAGTCGGCAACGCCGATACACTTGAGCTTGGCGACCGCAAAGACGTTCCGCTCGGCGACCGCAAAAATATGATCTATATGGGTTCTACCGTCGTGTACGGCAGAGGCATTGCCGTTGTTGTCGGCACCGGTATGAACACCGAAATGGGTAAGATTGCAAGCGCTCTCACACAGGCACAGGACGAAAAGACCCCCTTGCAGAAAAAGCTCTCACAGCTCAGCCGCATCCTGACCTATCTTGTCATCGGTATCTGCGCTGTTATTTTCGCCGTCAACTTCCTCAAAACAGGCTCATTCAGCTTCAATGCCGCACTTGACAGCTTCATGATCGCGGTCTCGCTTGCCGTTGCCGCCATTCCCGAAGGCCTTGCCACGGTTGTGACCATCGTGCTTTCGATCGGCGTAACCAATATGTCAAAGCGCAACGCCGTCATCCGTAAGCTCACCGCCGTGGAAACACTCGGTTGCGCGCAGATCATCTGCTCGGACAAAACAGGTACTCTCACCCAAAACATAATGACAGTCGTTGACCACGTAGGCAGCGACGAAGCACTGCTTGCCAAAGCCATGGCGCTCTGCTCGGATGCTGAACTCGGTGAAAGCGGCGAAGCCGTGGGCGAGCCCACCGAATGCGCGCTTGTCAACTATGCAAACACTCTTTCCCTTCCCAAGCCTGAACTGAAAACCAAAGAACCCCGTATCGGCGAAGCGCCCTTCGACTCGATGCGTAAAATGATGTCCACCGTTCATAAAACCGATGACGGCATCATCCAGTACACCAAAGGCGCGCCTGATGAAGTGCTGAAACGATGCACAACCGCTTTGATCGACGGCAAGGAAGTTCCCATGACTGAAGAGATCAAAGCCGAGATCCTTTCTGCCAACAAAGCCATGGCAGACCGCGCCTTGCGTGTTCTCTGTGCCGCCTACCGCAAATGGGACGCAGCACCCGCTTCCTACGAACCCGAAGCGCTTGAAGAAACTCTCTGCTATATCGGTCTTACCGGTATGATCGACCCCGTTCGTCCCGAGGTCAAAGACGCGATTGAAAAATGCCGCGGCGCAGGCATTCGTCCCGTGATGATTACGGGCGACCATATCGATACCGCCGTTGCCATTGCGCTTGAACTTGGCATCATCACCGATAAGTCGCAAGCCATCACAGGTGCACAGCTTGATGAGATCTCGGATGAAGAGCTTGCCGAAAGCATCACCAAATATTCGGTGTACGCCCGCGTTCAGCCCGAGCATAAGGTCAGAATCGTCAAGGCTTGGAAGGCGCAGGATAAGATCACCGCTATGACAGGTGACGGCGTTAACGACGCCCCCTCGATCAAAAATGCCGACATCGGCGTTGGTATGGGTATCACAGGTACCGATGTTACCAAAAATGTTGCCGATATGGTTCTCACCGACGATAACTTTGCCACCATCATTTCCGCCGTGGAAGAAGGTCGCCGCATTTACGATAACATCCGTAAATCGATCCAGTTCCTTCTCTCCTCCAACCTCTCCGAAGTCATTTCGATCTTCGTTGCCACATTGATCGGCTTTACCATCTTAAAGCCCGTACACCTTTTGTGGATCAACCTGATCACCGACTGTCTGCCCGCCCTTGCTCTCGGTATGGAAAAGGCAGAGCCCGGCATCATGGAAAGAAAACCGCGTGACGCCAAAGACGGCATCTTTGCACAGGGTCTTCTCTGGGACGTTATCTTCCAGGGCACAATCGTTGGTCTCATCACCCTTGCCGCTTTCTTCATCGGTCACTATATGGAATTTGGCAATTGGCAGATCGGCGACAGCAACCACGGTATCACTATGGCGTTCCTTGCTCTGTCGATGACTGAGATCTTCCACTCTTTCAATATGCGCTCACGCGACGGCTCGATCTTCAAGCTGAAAAATCAGAACTGGGTGCTGTGGGGCGCCTTCATCGGCTCGTTCATTCTCACAACGCTGGTTACCGAAGTCAGCTTCATTGCAAACCTCTTCGGCTTCACACCTGTCGGATGGGCTGAATACGGCATTGCCCTCGCCCTTGCCGCTTCGATCATCCCGATCGTAGAAATTGAAAAGCTGATCGAAAACGCAATCAGAAAGCATAAAGAAAAGAACAACAAATAAAAAAAACTGCGATAAAGCAGGTTTATAAGCCAAACAAAATCACCGCCGAGAGCGACCAAACGGTTGCTCTC
>JAFQNZ010000310.1 GCA_017395715.1 Clostridia bacterium
CCCCGTGAATTATGTTGCGTTAACTTCACGGCTCGCTCATTATGCAGTTGCATACACACCAAGTTTGTGCTATAATAAAGGCAAACTTACACGATCGAGGAAACGCTCTATGAAAAACATTGCAGAAATTGATAAAAATTTTGATATCCCCCTAACAGTCAACAAACATAACATTCAATTTCACAATTCCCTTTCCGCACCGTTTGAGGTTTACGGACTGCTCTATGAAAACGGACACTTCAGAAGAATGCCCGAAGTTTTTTCACAGCCGGTCAGCCGTAACGTCCATAACTTAAGCAGAAATACCGCAGGCGGAAGACTCCGTTTCCGTACTGATTCCTCCTGCGTGGTGATTCACGCCAAAATGCCGCATATCGGCAAAATGTCGCACTTTGCGCTTTGCGGCTCAGCAGGTTTTGATCTGTATATCAACAACGAATACCGCGCCTCCTGTCTCCCGCCCTTTTCCATCACCGACGGTTATCAAGGCGTTATGGAGTTAGGTTCTCGCCAAATGCGGGAGATCACGCTTCATTTCCCGTTGTACAGCGATGTAACCGAGCTTTACATCGGTCTTGACGACACCGCCGCCCTTGAAGCGCCCACACCCTACCAAGCCAAAAAGAAGATGGTCTTTTACGGCTCTTCCATCACACAGGGCGGATGCGCCTCCCGTCCGGGAACGGCTTACCCCACGCTGGTTGCTCGCCACTTTGACAGCGACTTTATCAACTTAGGCTTTACAGGTAATGCTAAAGGCGAGCCTGCCATGGCGGAATATATCAAGACACTGCCCATGTCGGTATTTATCTATGATTACGACCACAACGCACCGAGTGTGGAACATCTCGAAAATACGCATGAGAATATGTTCAAAATCATCCGCGAAGCCAACCCCAACTTGCCGATCGTCATGCTTTCCCGTCCCCGGTATTTCCCCACCGAAGAAGAAAAAGAACGCCTTGCCATCATCCGCCAAACCTATGAAAATGCTTTGGCAAACGGGGACAAAAACGTGTACTTCATTGACGGAAAGACACTCATGCAGTTCTGCCAAAACGAAGGCACGGTGGACGGCTGCCACCCCACCGACCTCGGCTTTTACTCTATGGCACAAACCTTGATCGGTCTTTTGGAAACAATTCTGTAAAAAATAAGACGGTGACCGAAGTCACCGTCTTTCATTTTATGTAGCTTGATTAGCAAGCACCCTGTGCAAGCATAGCTTCCACAACTTTTTCAAAGCCTGCGATGTTAGCACCGGCAACAAGGTCGCCTTCCATACCGTACTTCTTGGCTGCTGCAACCGAGTTTGCAAAGATGTCTGCCATGATCTGCTTCAGCTTGGCATCCACTTCTTCGGCAGTCCAAGAGTAACGCATCGAGTTCTGGCTCATTTCAAGACCCGAAACCGCAACACCGCCCGCGTTAACAGCCTTGGAGGGCGCGATCACAAGACCGTTTTCCTTCATGTACTCAAAAGCATCGGCTGTGGTAGGCATATTGGAAACTTCCACATAATACTTTACGCCATTGGCAACGATGTTCTTGGCATCGTCAATGCCAACCTCGTTCTGGGTAGCGCAAGGCATCACAATGTCAACCTTCTGTTCCCAAGGACGCTTGCCGGCAAAGAACTGAACACCGAACTTATCGGCATAATCCTGTACCTTGTCGCGACCGGAGGAGCGCATTTCGAGCATATAAGCGATCTTTTCTTCGGTGTTGATGCCGTCGGGATCGTAAACGTAACCGTCGGGACCCGAAATGGTAACAACCTTACCGCCAAGCTCAGTCACCTTCTTCACAGTACCCCAAGCCACGTTACCGAAGCCGGAAACCGCAAAGGTCTTGCCCTTGATGTCTTCGCCGAGATACTTCAGCATTTCAACGGTGTAGTAAACCGCACCGTAACCGGTTGCTTCGGGACGGATGAGAGAACCGCCGTATGCTCTGCCCTTACCGGTGAGAACGCCTTCGTAGCGGTTTACAAGTCTCTTGTACTGACCGAAGAGATAGCCCACTTCGCGTGCGCCAACGCCGATGTCACCGGCAGGAACGTCGGTATCGGGACCGATGTGACGGAAGAGCTCGGTCATAAAGCTCTGGCAGAATGCCATTACTTCGCGGTCGCTCTTGCCGCGGGGGTCAAAGTCGGAGCCACCCTTACCGCCGCCCATGGGAAGACCGGTGAGGGAGTTCTTAAAGGTCTGCTCAAAACCGAGGAACTTGAGAATGTTCTGGTTTACCGAAGGGTGGAAACGGAGACCGCCCTTGTAAGGACCGATCGCCGAGTTGAACTGTACGCGGTAGCCACGGTTAACCTGAACCTGACCCTTATCATCCACCCACGGAACACGGAAAGTGATGATGCGTTCAGGCTCTACGATTCTTTCAAGGATCGCTTCTCTTTCATACTTTGCCTCATTGGCTTCCACAACAGGGCGAAGCGATTCCAGCACTTCGTTGACTGCCTGCAAAAATTCAGGCTCATTCTTATATCTTTGTTCTACTTCTGTTTTGACTCTGTCAAGATAATTCATATGTAACTCCAATCTGCCGCATACGCGGCTCTGTATTGTCTTATAAAAGATACGCTATATTATAGCACACCATAACCTCAATTGCAAGAGGATTTTTTGTTTTTTTCACTATTTTTTTACATTTTTTCGCAGTTTTTTCGATGCAAACAAGCAAACAAGAAAAAATTTCAAGAAAAACACCCTCGCAAAACGCGAGGGTGTCTTACAAAAATCAAAAGAGCGAGATCTGATTGGTGGCATTTAAGCCGTCCAGCACACCGTTCTGACGGAGAAGCTCCATCAAGGTCTTCGAAAGACCCGCCTTCACGCGCAGATCTTCTTGGCAAAACACCGTGCCGCTGTCTCTGGCTTCCACGATCTTCTCTGCCGCCGTTTCGCCAAGGCCTGGCAAAGCGGAAAACGGAATGCGGATTTTGCCGTTTTCAGGCAAGAATGCAAACGCCGCCGATTTTTCGTAGCTTACGGGCAAGAACTGCACACCGCGGCAAAGCGCCTCGTTGGCAAGCAGCAGGGTCGAAACGGTTTCTGCGTCCTTGGCAGTGACGTCTTTTTTATCCCGTTCGTTGATCTCATTGATCACGTTTTTGATATAACTGCGACCTTTTAAAACAGCCACCGCGTCAAATCCGCCGGGAGCAACCGAGAAGTATGCGGCATAAAACTCAAGCGGTTTGTAGATCTTGAACCAAGCAAGGCGGATCGCCGCCATGTCATACGCCACGGCGTGCGCTTTCGGGAACATGTACTTGATCTTTTTGCAGGAGGCAATATACCAATCGGGTACGTTGTGCGCGCGCATTTCAGCCTCCTGTTCAGGGGAAAGCCCCTTGCCCTTTCGCACGCTTTCCATGATCTTAAAGGCAAGCGCATTGTCAAGTCCGTAACGGATCAGCGCCAGCATGATGTCGTCACGCGTACCGATAACCTCGGAAATCGTGCAAGTGCCGTCTTTGATCAGATCCTGCGCGTTGCCAAGCCACACGTCGGTACCGTGCGAAAGACCCGAGATCTGCACAAGGTCGGCAAAGCTTTTCGGCTGTGCATCCACAAGCATCTGCTGTACGAATTTGGTACCAAGCTCAGGGAGCGCGTAAGTACCCACGGGGCACATGATCTCCTCAGGCGTTACGCCAAGCGGCTCGGTGGAGGTGAGAAGCTCATAGACCTTGGGGTCATTCATCGGCACATCCATCACAGACATACCGCTGTATTTTTCAAGCCATTTGTATTTGGTCGGCACATCGTGTCCCAGCTCGTCAAGCTTCAGAATGGTATCGTGCAGATAGGTGAACGCAAAGTGCGTGGTCACGATGGAAGAATCCGCCTTGTCAGCTGGATGCTGTACAGGTGTAAAGTCATACACCTCGTATTCACGCGGCACAACGATAATACCGCCGGGATGCTGACCGGTGGTTTTTTTCGTACCCACACAGCCGTTGACAAGTCGCGAAACTTCAGCCTTGTTGACCGTAATGTGCTTTTCGTCAAGGTACTTCATCACGTAGCCGTAAGCGGTTTTAGACGCCAGCGAGCCGATCGTACCCGCCTTGAACACGTTTTCACTGCCGAAGAGATCTTCGGTGTACTTATGCACCTTGCCCTGCACTTCACCCGAAAAGTTCAGGTCAATATCGGGCGATTTGTCGCCGTAGAAGCCAAGGAAGGTTTCAAAGGGGATATCGTGCCCGTCCTGTGCCATCTTAATACCGCAATGCGGACAGTTTTTGTCGGGCATATCAAAGCCCGAGCCAACCGAGCCGCCCTCAATAAACTCGTTATAGCGGCATTTGGTGCAGCGGTAATGCGGCGGCAGAGGGTTTACCTCCGAAATACCCGCCATGGTAGCAACAAAGGATGAGCCAACCGAGCCTCGCGAGCCAACGAGATAGCCCTGCGATTCGGAATACCACACAAGCTTCTGTGCAATCATGTACAGCACCGCAAAGCCGTTTTGAATGATCGATTTCAGTTCCTTTTCAAGGCGTTTTTCGACCTGCGGCGGCAGCTCGTCGCCGTACATATCGTGTGCGCGCTTCCAGCACATCGCTTGCAGGTCCTCTTCCGCACCTTCCATTTTCGGGGTGTAGGTACCCTTCGGAATCGGGCGCACCTCGCCGATCATATCGGCAATTTTGCGGGTGTTGGTGACCACCACCTCGTAAGCCTTTTCTTCACCAAGATAAGCAAATTCGTCAAGCATCTCGCGCGTGGTGCGAAGATACAAGCCCACATCGCGGTCGCCGTCGGCAAACTTCATGCCCTTGAGCAGAATCTTGCGGTAAATTTCATCCTCTTTGTTTAAGAAATGCGCGTCACAAGTGGCACACACGGGGATGCCAAGTTCCTCACCAAGCGCCACAATACGGCGGTTGAGGTCACGAAGTCCCTCATCATCCTTCACTGTGCCGTCGGCAAGCAAGAAGCGGTTGTTGCAAAGCGGCTGAATCTCGAGATAATCGTAATAGGAAGCAATCTCCTTGATCTCGTTTTCGGGCTTGCCCGAAAGAATCGCCTTGAAAAGCTCGCCTGCCTCGCAAGCAGAGCCGATGATGAGACCATCGCGATGCTGGTCAAGAAGACTCTTCGGAATACGCGGCTGACGGTGATAATAGGAAAGATAGCTTTCCGAAATCAATTTATAAAGGTTTTTAAGCCCCACGCTGTCCTTCACCAAAATGATCATGTGGTAAGGGCGAAGCTTCAAGGGGTTGGCTTTGTCGCTCATCGAAGCGTTCATTTCACTGAGTGTACCGATGCCCTCCTGACGGAGCTTTTCCACCATCTTGAAGAAGATGCGGGCAAGCACCTCGGCATCATCACAAGCTCTGTGATGATTGAAGTCACCGAGTTCAAAATACTCGGCAAGGATATTCAGCTTGTGCTTTTTCAGTTCGGGGTTGACATGGCGTGAGAGCGCCACTGTATCAAGATAGGCATTTTCAAACGGAATCTTGAACTGATCGCAAGCGGTGCGGATAAAGCCGGTATCAAACGAAGCGTTATGAGCAATCAAGAGTCTGTCGCCCGCAAAATCGAGGAACGCACGGACCGCCTCCTCTTGCGAGGGCGCGCCTTTAACCATGTCATCGGTGATGCCCGTCAGCTCGGTGATGTTTTCGGGAATGTGGCATTCGGGGTCAACAAAAGTGTTGAATACGTCCAAGACCTTATCGCCCTTGATCTTGACCGCACCGATTTCGGTGATCTTGCAGGAAAGCGGCGAAAGACCGGTGGTTTCCAGGTCAAAAACGATAAATTCGTCTTTTTCAAAGTCATAGTCTTTTTCACCGAATACAGCGCGATCGGTGTCATCCACATAGTATGCCTCCATGCCGTACAGCACCTTCGTGCCGATCTTTTCGGCAGTATCCATAATGATCGGATACGACTGCACATTGCCGTGATCGGTCACGGCAATGGCATCCCATCCCCAGCGTTTGGCAGTTTCCGCCGCAATTTCGGGGAAGATCAAGGCATCCATTGCCGACATATTGGTATGTAAGTGAAGCTCCACGCGCTTCACAGGCTCGTCGTCGGTACGAAGGATCTTTTTCACAGGCGCAATGGCAGTTGCCTGCACGAAAAGATCGCCTGTCGTGGTAGAAGTGCCCGTGATCTTGTCGCCGTCGCGCTGAAAACTTTTGATCTTTTCCAGCTTCACGCTGCCTTTTACCATAAGCGAAAGGCTGTAAAGCGTCACCACGTCCTGAATGCCGCGTTTGATGGTACGGCCGCTTTTTTTGATCGTTTTGATGATTGGCGCGGCAACGTCGGTATCCAGCGTCAGTTTGACGTTGATCGAGCTTTTGTTGTCGGTAATACCGATCACAAGCGTGGTTTTGTCGCCCTGTCTTGTGGGGCGCTCTTCAAAGGAGTTGATCTCGCCGATCACGTACACACCGCGCATTTCTCCGTTTATCTTGTCAAGCGGCAAAAACGCATCAGGCGTAAAAGGATCGCCGTACAGCATATCTTCAACGGTGGTATCAAAGGTCATAAAGCCAACCGAAACACGGCCGTCCTCTCCGATTTCGGCATAGCTGTCCTTGCCCTCTGTCTTTTCCTCTTCTTGCTGATAAAGTGAGGTCACAAGGGTAGGTTTTTCGGCCTCAAGCGCTTCCTCTTTGGCTTTTTGTTCTTCTTTTTCTTTCTCTACGCGTGCCACACTGTCGAAATACATCTTTTCAAGCTCGCGCTTGTTGGCGGCAGCAAAGGCATCGTAGCTGTCTTGGTCCTCTACCGTTGCCACAATGCGAACGGTTTTCTGAAGAGAAAACTCACTGTCAATGATGCGCTCCAAGAGTTTATCCGTCTCCGCGCGGCAAAGGAGTGAGAGCGCACCGCTCGAAAAGCCGATGGCAACCACGATCTCGCCGCCCTCTTCACTCAGCGAGTAGTTTTCAAAAAAGCCTCTTGATACAATACCCACGCGATACGCTTCATATATCACCTCTTGCATATACGAAAGCGTGAACAGCTCTTTCGGGTATTTGGGAAACAGGCGCACCGAGTTTAGCTGATACGCCTTGGCAATATCGGCTTCGATGGCGTATAACAGATCCTTTTTGACGATCGCATCAAAATGCACGTCCACCTCGATCATGCGCCGCTCCACATCCGAGCGCCATGTAAAATCGGAAAGCCCCGAGAGAAGGCGGAGTGCCTCTCCCGTGGGCGTATATTTTTTGAATTTATCTAAGAACAGCGCCATGCTTGTCCTCTCTTTCCTATCTTCAATCGCGATAACTGTTGATCGCTTCGATCAAAGTATCCACGATCTTGTCTTCGGGAATCTTCTTTACAATTTCGCCGTGCGAGAATAACAAAGCTTCTCCCACGCCGCCTGCAATACCAAGGTCGGCATCGCGCGCTTCACCCGGTCCGTTGACGGCACAACCCATGATCGCCACCTTCAAACGGCGGACAGGCGAAAGCTCGTCCATGCGTTTTTCAAATGCTGCCACAAGCGGAATCAAGTCAATTTTCGTTCTGCCGCAGGTCGGGCAGGAAACAAGGTCGATCTTGCTCTTTTGGTCAAGACCGAGCGCCGAAAGGATCGCTCTTCCCTTTTCCACCTCGCGTACGGGATCGGCGGTGAGAGACACACGAAGCGTGTCGCCAATGCCGTCAAGCAGCAAACTGCCAATGCCCATCGCGCTCTTCACCGTGCCGAGCGCCTCACTTCCCGCCTCGGTCACACCGAGGTGCAAGGGATAGTCGCAGCGGGAAGCCACAATGCGGTTGGCTTCCACCATGCGCCACACATCCGACGCTTTGATGGCAACCACAATATTGTCAAAATCGAATTTTTCAAGAAGTTTGACATTGTCAAGTGCCGATGCGGCAAGCGCCTCGGCAGTCGGTGCGCCGTGAAGCGCAAGCAGATCTTTTTCAAGCGAGCCGCTGTTCACGCCCACACGAATCGGGATGTTCTTCCTGCGGCAAATGTCGGCAACCGCCTTCACGCGGTCGCTGTCGCCAATGTTGCCGGGATTGATGCGGATCTTATCCGCCCCCGCCTCTGCGGCGAGGATCGCAAGCTTCGCACTGAAATGAATATCGGCAACGATCGGAATGGCAATGTCTGAAGATTTGAGTCGATACAGTACGTCAGCTGCCCCCTCTTCGGGAAACGCCATGCGGATGATATCGCATCCTGCCGCTTCTGCCGCTTTGATCTGACGGTATGTGGCATCAAAATCAAGCGAATCGGTATTGGTCATCGACTGCACCAAAATAGGAGCATCTCCGCCGATCTGCGTGTTGCCGATCTTGATCTCTCTCGACTTGCGTCTGATTTTCTTTTCTTCCATGCCTTTCTCCGTTCCTTTTTTCGTTATACAAACAGCGCAAAAATATCTTTGAACAATACAAAAACCGAAAGCGCCAGCAACATGATCAGCGCTACGGTGTGAATCTTTCCTTCAATTTCGGGCTTGATCGGCTTGCCGCGGATCGCCTCGATCAACAGGAAAAAGATGCGTCCGCCATCCAGCGCGGGAATCGGCAGCAGATTAAACACACCAAGATTGATGGCAATCAGCGCCGCAAAATAAATGAGATATTCAAATCCAAGACCCGCAGCCTCACTCATCTGCTCGGTAATGCCAACAGGGCCAGACATATGCGAAAAATTCACTCTTCCGCTGAACAAACCGCCAAGAGACGCCCAGATCTGGTTGACATCGTTACGCGCAAGACAGAAAGTATGGCGTATCACGCTTCCAAAGCCCGCACGCTCGCGATAGACCTGAAAGTCCATCTGCCCCATGCCGATACCCTGCTCGGTTGCCATCGAAAACGGCACATCGCAGATCAGCATTTCCTTGCCGTCACGGATGACTGTAACATCCACAAGGCCCACGTTTTCAAGCGTTTTTTTCTCGCCCGATTCTGTCACAACCACAGCCGTGGTGGGATTTTCCGCCTCCCACATAATGCGGAAAGATAATTCGGATACAATCCCCACGTTATGTCCATTCACCTCGGTGATCTTGTCACCCGGTTCAAGATAATACTGCGAGGTCGCGTTTTCGGTAAACTGATAGATCGTGGTCGAGCCGAGCGAGTTTGTGGTCATGCCCACAAACACACCGCAGAGGATCACGCCCACAATGATGTTGAAAACACCGCCCGCCGCCATAATAATCAGGCGCTTCCACGCGCTCTTTTTCGAAAGCGCGTTTTCGTCGTCAGAGTCTTCGTCCTCGCCCACCATACTGACATAACCGCCAAACGGCAAGAGGCGAAGCGAATAAAGAATACTTGTTTTTTTCGATCGGTGCGAGAGGATCTTCGGACCCATACCCACCGAAAACTCCTTGACCCCCACCTTAAAAATGCGGGCAAAGAGATAATGACCAAATTCATGAATGGTAATGAGAAAACCAAACATGAGAATTGCAAACAGAATAACCATAAATGATATAATACCTTACTGCTCTTTTTGTGCGAGCGTTTCGCGGATCTTTCCTCTCACAGTTTGCGATGCCGCTTCGATCTCATCAAGCGTCGGATTCGCTTTATTGATATAACTATGCACGAAATCCGATACAATATGCCCGATATCCGCAAAACCGATCTTTTTTGAAAGAAACGCATACACCGCTTCTTCGTTGGCGGCGTTCAAAACAGCGGGTAAAAGGCCGCCCGCCTTGTGCACCTCTTTGGCAAGCGCCAAGAGGGGGAATGTTTTGGTATCGGGTTCAAAAAATGTCATTTTGCCAAGGGATGCAAAATCAAGCGGCGCACCGCCCGTAAAACGGCGCTCGGGATAAAAGAGCGCATAGGCAATACAGCTACGCATATCGGGGTTGCCCATCTGGGCAATCACTGAATTGTCTGCAAAGCGCACCATCGAGTGAATGATGCTCTCGCGGTGCACCACCGCCGAAATATCATCCATATCAAAGCCGAAAAGATGTGCCGCCTCGATCAGTTCAAAGCCCTTGTTCATTAAAGTGGCGCTGTCCACCGTAATTTTTTGCCCCATCTTCCACGTCGGGTGCTTTAAGGTATCTTCCAGCGTCACGCCCTCAAGCGCTTCTTCGCTGTACCCGAAGAAAGGGCCGCCCGAGGCTGTGAGAATCAGCTCTTTCGCTTCCTCTCTCGCGCCTGCACGAAGGCATTGGTGAATCGCACAGTGCTCGCTGTCCACAGGGAGGATCTCCACGCCTTTTTCGGCGGCAAGCTTCATCACAATATCACCGGCACAAACAAGCGATTCCTTGTTGGCAAGCGCCAAGCGTTTGCCGCTTTCGAGTGTCCAAACCGTCGGGCGAAGACCCGCCTCGCCCACAAGAGCGTTTAAGACGGTGTCAGCATCCGAAAGCGAAAGCACTTCCCTGATGCCGTCTTTGCCGCAAAAAAGCTTAACCGAGGTATCAGCAAGCAAGGTTTTGGCTTCTTGGTAAGCGTCTTCACTTGCCACAACGGCATAGCGCGGAGAAAAAGCGCGCACCTGCTCGTCAAGTGTTTTGACACTGGTATTCACGCTGACAGCATCCACGGGAATGTGATAGCGCTTTGCGACATCAAGCGCTTGCGTGCCGATCGAGCCCGAGGAGCCAAGTATGATCAGTTTTTCCATATTCATTCGTTCTTAACAGATTTTTTAGAGAGTGACAAAGCTTGACAA
>JAFQNZ010000311.1 GCA_017395715.1 Clostridia bacterium
TAACCCACCGTCTTTTCTCCCGTCATCAGCGCCGCTATAGCGGTCACCAGAACAAGAAGCGGCAGAAGCACAATCATCATCTGCTTGGCGTAATGCATTTTGTCCTTTTGCTTTTTTTCAAACAGAATATTCTTTTTTTCGGTGCCGCGAAGAAGCGCGGCATCTTCCGAAAGACCCTTTTCAAGATCGGTCTCTAAAAGTCTTTCGAGTTCTTCAGGTGTTTTGACATGCCATTCTATCATACAATCATCCTGTCTTTGTTGATGTCAAAAAGGGAAAGCATACGGCTTTCCCTTTTTCGGTTTTGAGTCAGTCGCAGGCGATCACAATGTTGCCCGACGCGTCGGCATCCAGCGACACCGCCGTGATCTTGGCGTTGTAATCGCTGATAAGGCGCTGTGCGAGCGCGTCTTCCACGTCGCGCTGAATCGTGCGGCGAAGATTTCTCGCGCCGTATTTCACCGAGAAGGATTTTTCGGCAAGCGCCTTTACTGCACTTTCACTGAACGTGAGCGAAATGCCCTTTTCGGCAAGCGCCTTGTCAAGGTCGGAAAGCATGATTTTCGCAATCTGCACAAAGTCATTCTTGTCAAGCGAGCGGAAGGTAATGATCTCGTCCACGCGGTTCAAAAATTCGGGGCGCAAGAACTGCGAAAGCGCTTTATCGGTCTTCGAGCTGTCTGCCGAAGCATTCTCGCCGATTAAAAAGCCTGCTGTTGACGAAACACCGACCGCACCCGCGTTGGTGGTCATTACAATGATGGTGTTTTCAAAATTCACCTTTTTGCCGCGCGCATCGGTGATCACGCCGTCGTCAAGGATCTGCAAAAGAATATTCATCACATCGGGATGCGCTTTTTCGATCTCGTCAAACAGCACCACCGAGTAAGGCTTGCGGCGGATCTTTTCGGTCAGCTGTCCCGCTTCTTCGTAGCCGACGTATCCGGGAGGCGCACCGATGATGCGCGATACCGAGAATTTTTCCATAAATTCGGACATATCCAGACGGATCAGCGTCTCGGGGCTGTCAAACAGATCGGCAGCAAGGGTCTTCACAAGCTCGGTCTTACCAACGCCGGTAGGACCTGCAAAAATAAAGGAAACAGGCTTTCTCTTGTAGGAAACGCCCGCGCGGTTGCGCTTGATGGCGCGCACCACCGCATCCACCGCCGCATCCTGACCGATGATACGGGAGGAGAGACGGTCTTTGAGCTTGTCGATCTTCAAAAATTCGTTTTCGGTAATATTGCTCGAAGGGATTCCTGTCCAAACTTCAATCACTTCGGCAAGATCTTTCACCGAAAGATACAGCTTTTCCCTCTCGGTCACAGCTGTGTTGTGTTCTTCGAGTGCCACAAGCTCTTTGGAACGGCATTCAGCAAGCAGGCGGTATTTATCGTTCTGCTCTTCCTCGGTCTTGGTTTCCTTCGCTTCAAGAGCATCGCGTTCCTTGCGAATCTCTTTGAGAAGATCCGCGCTCTTTTCGGCACGGCTGATCACATCCGAGTGAAGCGCCAAATGCGCGGCGGCTTCATCCACAAGGTCAATTGCCTTGTCGGGCAAGAAGCGGTCGGTGATATAACGCTCGGAAAGAATCACCGCTCTTTCCACCGTATCATCGGGAATCTTGATGCCGTGGAAGTTTTCGTAATAGCCTTTGATGCCTTTTAAGATCTTGATCGTATCCGCCACCGAGGATTCTTCTACCACGATCGGCTGGAAACGGCGTTCAAGCGCCGAATCCTTTTCAATGTACTTGCGGTATTCAGCAAGTGTGGTAGCACCAATCACCTGAAGCTCTCCGCGTGAGAGCGCAGGCTTCAAAATGTTCGCGGCGTTCATGCTTCCCTCGGAATCGCCCGCACCGACAATGCTGTGCACCTCGTCAATCACAAGGATCACATTGCCAAGCGTTTTGACTTCTTCGATCAAGCCCTTCATACGAGTCTCAAACTGCCCGCGGAACTGCGTGCCTGCCACAAGGGCGGTCAGGTCAAGCAGATGCACCTCTTTATTCGAAAGTTTATAAGGAACTCTTCCCTCCACAATTCTCTGGGCGAGCGCTTCGGCAATGGCAGTTTTACCCACGCCGGGCTCACCGATCAGACAAGGATTGTTCTTTTGACGGCGGCAGAGAATCTGCATCAGTCTTTCAAGCTCGCGGTCTCTGCCAACAATACCGTCAAGCTTGCCTTCGCGCGCTTTGGCAGTGATATCGCTGCAATACATCGAAAGGAACTTTTTTTGCGGGTGGTTCTTATCCCCTTTGGCTTTCTTGGCACCGGGCGCTTCCCCTCCTGCGGCGGCAGGATTCTGTCCCATGTTCATCAGCGGTCCGAACAGACGGCGAAAGTCGATCGGCGGCGTCTTGCCATTGCCGTTATCGCCCGCTTGCACAGACTGATCATCCGAAGGCGAAACTTCGGGCAGATTCATGATGCCGTCCATTTCATCTTCCATGCGCTCAATATCGTCATCCGAAAGACCCATTTTTTCAAGCACGTCACTGACAGGCTTGATGCCAAGCTCTTTGGCGCACTTCATGCAGATTCCTTCGTTATATGTGCGGTCGCCTTCAATGCGGGTGATGAATACCACGGCAACACGCTTTTTGCATCTTGTACACATTTCCATACTGCTACTACATATATCCTTTCTCTTTTGCTTGGGCTATCTTCAGGAAAGGCTCTTGAAGATCAGTCCGAAGAGATTATTTTCATAAAGAAATTCGCTGAGTACCGAATCGTAAAGCGCCTCCTGTGAGAAGACACTGCCGCCCACGTACACAGCAAGCGCCGCATACAGCTCAACCAAAAGCGCAGCGAACAAAAAGCCGACAAGAAGACCAACACCGCCGCCGAATACACCGTCAATCGCACCGATGATCGGAATGCGTCTGATCACCTTTCTGAAAAAGCGCTCCATCAGTCCCACCGCGAAAATTGCCACGATAAAGACAAGAATAAACGCAAGCGCATAGGCAATATACGAAGCGCTTGTGCTTTCTGCCGCACCTTCTTGTCCCACAGCTCTTGCAATGGCAGGGGAGAGCAAGTCGGCAACAAGACCCGAAAAGGTAAAGGAAAGCGCCGCCGCAAGCACAAACCGCGCAAAGCCCACCACAGAGGAAGCAAAGCCTTTGCGGTAATAATGTACCGCGCAGAACACAATCACAAAAAGAAGAATCACATCTAAAACAATACCCATAATAACCACCTTTCACGTTTTATCCAAGGCACCATACCATTCTATCAACCTTTTCGGTTCGGTATGTTATCAATTTGTGTTTTTTTGAAGAAAAATCATCTGCCAATCGCCTTATCGTCCAGCATTTTGGCATAGGACGAGGTAGCATAATACACGCGCTCACCGTCCGAAACAAGCTGACCCGCATCTTTGGGAAGCTTTGCCCTTGCGGGGGAGTCGCCGTCCTTTTCCAAGGTAAGCAATTCTTTTTCCACAGAGAGGTAATAATACTTCCCGTCCTCGGCAATACTCTCACAAGTACCGCCAATGGCATAGTTTTTCCGATCGCAATCGCCGTCCTCGTCGTAAAGATACGCACTTTGGTAACGGCTGTCAGCCGCACTGATGAGAATCAAAACCCCTTCTTTTCCAATATAAGCACCGCTTGGCGTAGCGGGGTAATCCACGCGCTTGACGAGCTTGCCGTCATCATCAAAAAAGAGCACCGCGCGGTCGGTCATCACCGCAAAGCTATCGTTTTCAAAAAAGGAAAGCTGCCAGATCGCTTCGTTTTCAAGATCAATCTTGGCTTTTTCCTTTTTCTTGCCCACTTCCAGGAACAAAAGTTCACTGCGGATCTCACCGCCGGTGTCGGCATATACGCTGCCGATGGCAAGCGAAGAGCCATCGTCCGAAAGAGCAAGCGAGGTCACATATTTATATTTTGAGACCGTATTCAAGAGTTCAAAGCTTTGGTTGTACACATATACGGTGGAATAATATTCATCTTCACCCACAACAGCCACAGCAACCGTGCCGTCGCTCGCCGTTGCCGCCGCCACCACCGTGCCGTTGTAATCAAAGCTTTTCAGATGCGAAAAGGCGCTATAGACCGAAAGAGACGAGCCGGAGCGGTCATAAACCAGCATATACTTTTCGCTCGACACAAGGCGCGGCGCCTTGTAGCCGTGATGTTCTGAAAAAGTCGTACCCGATGCGCGGTCGGTCACAAACACGTGTGCATCGCTCACCACGGCAAGGCCGCCCGAAACGAAGCCAAACGCGCTGTCGTCATCACCGTTATAATAAATAGTGTCTCCCGCAAACAGGGATACATTCGAAGAGAAATCAATGTTTCTCAGAAGATAACGGAAATGGTTCATGGTCATTTCCTGCCGAAAGGCAAAAAAGAGTACGGCAGTAAATATCAAAAAGACAAAGAGCGCCGTATATCGCGCCACGCGTAAGCGCTGTGCCGTGCGGTAATAGCCGTAATTTTTTACATAATCGTCTCTTTGATCCATAAAACCACCTCCTGTCAATAAAATTAAAAATCAATAAACCACTTTAGCAAGATATAAGCCATCGGGCGGAAGCGTCATGCCCGCTTTTTTGCGGTCGCAGGCATCGATCACCGCAGGAATCTCCTCCGCTTTGATCTTGCCCTCCGAAACCGCGATCAAGGTACCGCAGATGATGCGCACCATGTTGTAAAGAAAGCCGTCGGCA
>JAFQNZ010000312.1 GCA_017395715.1 Clostridia bacterium
ACGATCAACACGATCTCTCCAAAGAGCGACCAATGTGTTGCCGTATCGTAACGGACAAGACCTGTTACACAAGTCGCCGAAGTGGAGGTAAACAAAGCGTTCAAATAGGAGGTGGATTCGCCCTCCTCGGTGGCGATCGGAAGCATGAGAAGTAGGCTGCCGATCAGAATAATAAGAAGAAAGCCAAGTGCCACAAACTTTGGCACCGAAAGCTTTGACATGAATTTCGTCATAAATCTTACCTGATTTCTTACACCTTTAGCCACAGTATAGCAAAAAAGCCGCGCTTTGTCAAGCAAGCCTTTCGTGTTTGGGGTTTTATGTATCATCAAATTTGAATTTTTTCGGATTTTTATCAAAAAACAATTGATTTTATTGAAAACAATCTGTTATAATGAAACCGTCGATACCAACTCTCAACCGAAAGGAATACATCCATGCTCAAACGAAAATGGTTTCTCTATCTCACCGAGTTTTTCTCGGGTATGTCCGTCATGGCAATTGAGCTTGGCGCCAGCCGCCTGCTCGCTCCTTATTTTTCATCGTCACAGATCGTATGGACGATCATCATCGGCGCGATCATGATCGCCATGGCGCTTGGTAACATCTGGGGCGGCAGACTTGCCGATAAAAACCCCTCGCCCGACAAAATGTATTTCCGCATCCTGATCGTTGCCGTCTGGACAGCCGCGATTCCCTTTGTCGGCAAGTACGTGATCGCAGGCGTATCTCTTGCGCTTGCCTTTCTTGTGGGCGAAAACTTCTTGATCTGGGCGTCGCTGATCTCCTGCCTGATCCTCTTTGTCTTCCCTCTTATGCTGCTCGGCAGTGTTTCACCCGCGCTTGTGAAATACGCGGTCAAAAGTCTTGACGAAAACGGCAGAATCGTGGGCGAGCTCAACGCACTCAATACGATCGGCTCGATCATCGGCACCTTCACTCCCACCTTCATCACGATTCCCACCATTGGTACATCATGGACCTTCATCCTTTTTGCCGGCATTCTGCTTGCCATCTCGCTGACCTATTTCATCAGCGAGCATAAACGGCTTTTCCGCGCTTCTTGTATGACAGCGCTTGTCCTTGTTTTTTCGATCTTCGCCTCGATGAACAGCTTTGCGTTCTGGGCAGAAGAAGGCACCGATATTTACGAGGACGAGTCGATCTACAATTATCTCCAAGTGGCAGAGGATGAAGACGAAATCCGCCTTTCGACCAACGTCTTGTTTGGCGTGCAGTCTGTTACACAAAAGGACGGCAGACTCACGGGAATGTATTACGATTACGCCCTTGCCGCGCCCTATATGGCAGGGGTACATGAGAAAGAGGAAATGAACATCTTGATTCTCGGCATGGGAACGGGAACCTACGCCATGCAGTGCTATCGCTATTTTGACAACACCAAAATGGAAGGTGTGGAGATCGACAAAAAGATCATTGATCTTGCCTATGAGCGCTTTGGTCTTGTCAAAGATGAGCGTGTTTCCTGCGTGGAGTTTGACGGAAGGGCGTATCTGCGAGGAGCCGGCAAATACGACGTGATCATGGTAGATGCCTACCGCGACATTACCATCCCTTTTCAGATGTCAAGTGTGGAATTTTTCACCGAGGTCAAAGAGCATCTCACTGATGACGGCGTGATGATCGTCAATCTCAATATGCGCTCCGATTCTCAAGGCTCGATCAACGAATACCTCTGCGATACGGTAGCAAGCGTCTTTGATACCGTTTATACCGCCGACTGTGCCGGCAACCGCGAAGTGTTTGCTTCCAAGAATCCCGATATTGCCGAGCGTTTCCGCCAAGGCTATTCTTCAGAGCATACCACGCTTGCCGCGTTTATGCGAACGGTTGATGAAAAGCTCACGCTGTACGAGGGCGGCGATCACATTCTCACCGACGATAAAGCCCCCGTGGAGCTTCTTGGCATGAAGGTCATCGACGAGATCATATCCGAAGAACTCGAAAGCTTCAAGGAACAGTTCAAAGGTATGTCTTTCAGCGAGATCCTCGATATGTTGGAGTGACAAAAAGCCAATTGAAAAACACCTTCAAACAAATATAAGCAATCCTTAATGATGTAGGGGCGCACACATGGGTGCGCCCCTACACATTCGGGCTAAATTTGATATGATTGTTTTTTCTGTTCCCACCTCCTCATCAACAGCCAATAGGCAAAACAAAAACCCTGTTGCAGTGCAACAGGGTTTTCTTGTATTTGATTACTTATTGTCTTTCTTGAAGAAAGGCTTTCTGGGGCGATCGCTCTTTTCGGGGCGGTCAGTTCTGGGAGCTCTGGGGGGTCTGCCTGCTTCTTCATCCGAAAGCTTGGGAAGAAGAGCCTTGGCAGAGAGGTTGTATCTGCCCTTTTCGTCGATACCGAGGAACTTAACGGTGAGTTCATCACCTTCGTTTACAACATCTTCAACCTTTTCCACAAACTTATTGGAAAGATCCTTGATGTGGCACATACCTTCCTTGCCGGGAGCAAATTCCACAAATGCGCCGATCGGGATGATGCGGGTTACCTTACCGGTGTAAACGGCGCCTTCTTCGGGCTCAAAGCAGATGGCGTCGATCATTGCCTTAGCAGCAAGACCGCTGTCGCGGTTCACAGCGGCAACGTAAACCGTGCCGTCGTCTTCAATGTCAATCTTCGCGCCGGTGTCAGCACAGATCTTCTGGATCACTTCGCCGCCCTTACCGATGACTTCGCGGATCTTTTCGGGCTTGATGTGCATGGTGATCATCTTGGGTGCGTATTCGTTTACATCTTCGCGAGGAGCGGGAATTGCTTTGAGGATGATATCATCGATGATATAATCTCTACCCTTGTGGGTAACGGCGAGAGCTTCTTTGATGATCTCAGGTGTCAGACCATCGATCTTCAGGTCCATCTGAATCGAGGTGATACCCTTGTGAGTACCTGCCACCTTAAAGTCCATATCGCCGTAGAAGTCTTCCACGCCCTGAATGTCGATCATGGTCATCCATCTGTCGCCTTCGGTGATCAGACCGCAGGAGATACCGGCAACCGGAGCGGTGATCGGAACGCCTGCTGCCATAAGAGCAAGAGTCGAGCCGCAAACAGAAGCCTGAGAAGTTGAACCGTTGGAGGAAACAACTTCGGATACGCAACGGATAGCATAGGGGAATTCTTCGATCGAAGGAAGAACGGGAAGGAGCGAGCGTTCAGCAAGCGCGCCGTGACCGATTTCACGTCTGCCGGGAGAACGGGTGGATTTGGCTTCACCGGTGGAGAAGCCGGGCATATTGTAGTGGTGCATATAGCGCTTCGATTCTTCTTCGTCGATGGTATCGAGCAGCTGTGCATCCTTGATGGTACCGAGGGTAGCCACGGTCAAAACCTGAGTCTGACCTCTGGTGAAAAGACCGCTGCCGTGTACTCTGGGGAGAAGGTCAACTTCAGCGGCAAGAGGACGGATCTCGTCAAGACGGCGGCCGTCAACGCGCTTGCCGTCTTCTAAAAGCCAGCGGCGAACAACCTTCTTCTGCATCTTGTAAACAAGCTCGGGAAGAAGTGCGGAGAGGTCTTCGTACTTTTCGGAGAACTTCTCAACAATGGCATCCTGAATGGGCTGCATTCTGGCATCGCGGACAGTCTTGTCATCGGTGTCAAGAGCAAACATAAGATCTTTTTCGCAGAAAGCGAAGATCTCATCGAACATATCGTGGTCAAGTTCGCAAGAAGGATAGCTGAACTTGGGCTTGCCGATCTCAGCAACGATGCCGTTGATGAACGCGCAAAGCTTCTTGGCTTCTTCGTGAGCAAGCATGATGGCGTCGAACATGGTGTCGTCATCCACTTCGTTAGCGCCTGCTTCGATCATAACCACTTTCTTTTCAGAAGCGGCAACGGTCAGCTGAAGTGCGCTCTTTTCGCGCTGTTCGCTGGTGGGGTTGATCACAAGCTCGCCGTCAACAAGGCCAACGTGAACGCCTGCGATCGGGCCGTTCCACGGAATGTCGGAGATCGAAAGAGCGATCGATGCACCAAGCATACCAACCACTTCGGGCGCGCAGTCGTTATCAACGCTGAGAACGAGAAGGTTGATGGCAACGTCATTACGAAGATCCTTGGGGAAAAGGGGACGGATGGGTCTGTCAATCACGCGCGAGGTCAGAATTGCCTTTTCGGAAGGACGACCTTCGCGGCGAAGGAAACCGCCGGGGATTCTGCCGACAGCGTAAAGACGCTCGTCGAAGTCAACCGAAAGGGGAAGAAAATCGATGCCGTCTCTCGGCTTTGCCGAAGCAGTAGCGGTGGCAAGGATGGATGTTTCGCCGTAGCGAACAAGAGCAGAACCGTTAGCAAGGCCTGCCACTTTGCCGGTTTCCACCACAAGGGGTCTGCCGGCGATCTCGGTCTTAAAGACTTTGAAATTCTCAAACATGGTTTAATCCTCCATTATTTTAGTATGTCGGAGCCGCCATGAATAGTGAATAGTGAACGCTCTCGGACTTACCGTAGGTTGTCCGAATCACAATGACAGGCTTTTGCCATGAGCATTCATTATTCATATTCAAGCGACACTCCGCTCTTGATTAAGGGTGGGCGTAATCGCAGAAAAGGGCGTACATCGTATCAAGAAAAAATGCACGCCCTTTTTTGTTATTACTTTCTGAGTCCGAGCTTGGCAACGATGGCACGGTAGCGCTCGATATCCTTAATCAAAAAGAGTGAATATTTTTGGCTTGAAAGAACACCTCAGAGTACAGTTAAGGAAACGTCAGACAAAGTAGAGCAGTATTTCG
>JAFQNZ010000313.1 GCA_017395715.1 Clostridia bacterium
AACCTCGAAGCAATCCGCCTGATCGCAAAGAGCCTGCGCGGTGCCGTTGAAAACGATCCCGAGGGTCGTGAAGGCATGGCACTGGGCCAGTTCGTAACCGGTATGGCATTCTCGAACGTTGGTCTTGGTATCGGTCACTCGATGGCACATCCTCTCGGCGCTGTGTACGACACGCCTCACGGCGTGGCAAACGCGATCATTCTGCCTACCGTTATGGAATACAACGCACCTGCAACAGGCGAAAAATACCGCGACATTGCCAAAGCAATGGGTGTTCAGGGTGTTGATGCCATGACGCTTGACGAGGCAAGAAAAGCCGCGATCGACGCTGTGAAGCAACTCTCTCTTGATGTTGGCATTCCCGCAGACCTCAAGGATATTGTAAAGCCTGAGGACGTTGACTTCCTCGCACAGTCGGCTTACGACGATGCTTGCCGTCCCGGTAACCCGAGAGATACTTCCTTTGAGGAGATCAAGGCGCTTTACCTTTCGCTGATGTAATGATACTTTTGTAAAAGAACACGGCATATCTCTTTTGAGATATGCCGTGTTTTTATTATGTTGTTTCTATGCGTTTTGATATGAAAGTTCTTTTCTTCTCAGTCTTTTCAGAACCGATATTAGCATGGGGGTATTGTATCGGAGCGCAAGCGTGGGCAAAATATTCAAAAACAAATTGACAATAGCAACGGGAAGGGCAATCGTCAGCGAGCAAGTATTCGGCAAGGTGAGCATTGCCAAAAAGCCGATGGGATAGGCAAGTCTATGTGTAACCATGCCTTTGTTACATTCGATAATGAATTTTTCAATGTATTGGGGATTGTCGGGTTCTTTGAGTTCCTTCTTGCTGAAACCGCCAAGACCACCAAGCTCCCACACATAGTCCTTCCATTTTCTTACTTTTAGCTTTTTGTAAAGCTTCTTTTCCCATGGGAATACTTGATAGAGATGGTTGTCCACACCGAACCAACTGTCCGGCATTTTGTTAATGATAAGTGCGATCAGTCCGTCAAAAGCAAATTGCAGCGCCACACACCAAATGACAGCTATGACGACGTAATACCACAAAGCTACACCCAAAAGTATGTTGATAAGAGATATCACAAGCATCGCTATGCCGATTGTTGAAAGATATAATATCATGTGTCACCATATACGAGTGGTTTTTGGTAAAACTCTTCGTAAACCTTTACCCACGCGTCATAGTTCTCCTTTTTCATCTTTTTTTGAGCATCAGCTCTCGAAAGGGTTGGATCGGGATATATGGCAGGCAGAATATGAAGCGTGTATTCTTGCACGAAAAATCCGTCGCCGTCGGGAACATCGCTGTCTTCCATTGTGATAAAGATAGGCAGGATCGGTGTTTTGTTTCGCACTGCCAATGTAAAAGCACCGTCTTGCAAAGGCTTTGGCTTTCTGTAGTTCCACCACATACTCTGTTCGGGATAGATCAGTATCGTTTCTCCGCGTTCAAGCAGTGTTTTGACAGCGCGTAAGAATTTTACCATCGTTGCGGTCTTGCTTGAAAGGGGAAGTGTGTTACAATGGCGCATAAATAGACCGAAAGGCTTTGGCGGATTTGTATAGTTTCCTTCGCGAATGACCTTATAAAGCATCTTTCCGTCCATGTGATCGCGAAGCGCGACCCAAACGGCGTAATTGTCACATACGCTGAAATGGTTACAAGTAACGATTTTGCCGCCTTTTACCGCCGTAAAATTCTCAATACCTCTGATATCCTTGATAATCAGCTGACGGTTGGCAATCAGTTTTTCATAAAAACGGGTAGCGGCGATGTTGGCAATTCTATTTAAGATTTTGTTTGACAGTTTCTTGTTCAGATAATCCACTTTGTCCGGCATAAGCGAATAGGTTTCGGGGTCATCCTCAACATCAAGATGCCACAAGCCCTTTTGTTCAAGCTCGGCAATGCGTCTGAGCAGTTCTAATTTATGCGGATTCTTTTCCATTTCATTTACCTCAAAGCGAGAGAATTTTTTGGGAAAACGTATTGTTGGAATTTACAATCTGCAAGGCGTGGTCGAGTATTTCTTGTGCGGTTGCTTCTTTTTTTGCCTTCTGTGCTTCGTCAAAGCTTTGATGGATAAAGCAAATCCTTTCATAAAAGGGTGATTGCTTGGCGTAATGCCAAAAATACTCCCCATCTGCCATATCACGGTATTGCCAAGGCTTTTGGTAGAGTGCATAATGTACGATGTTCTTTCTTCCTTCGCAAAGAAGCGGCATCGGCTCTTTGTTCCATCCGTTTGGCAGAATATGTATTTTGCCGAGGCAAAGATAATTAAGATACGCTTGATCGGGGTCCAGAAGATCAAAATCGTATTCACTGATCAGTTTGATAAACTTTTCCTCGATATTGTTTTTTCTGAATTCTTTCAGATTGATCAAAAGGACTCCGGCATTGACGTATCCATCGGGATCAACGCCAAGTGCTTTTTCGGCATACAGTCTGAATTCTTTTGTGTTTTGTACGTATTGTTCAGGTGCTGCACCCAAAATATTATCACCGAGTTCGGTATAATACAGTTCGGATATATCTCCAAGCACCACAAGATCGCAGTCAAGATATATCACTTTATCATATTGCGGAAAAAGAGATGCGATAAACAAACGATAGTAGGTAACAACAGAAAAGTGATATACGTCCTTAAAGCGTGATTTGATATCCTCGACTTGCTTGCTTATATCGACAAAATCTATTTTAAATCCCGGTTTTTCACTCTGCATAACCTTGCGAATATTATCTTCATTCAATCCTGTATTCAGTACAATGATTCGATATTCATATACGGTCGATGCGTTTGCAATCAGCGATCTGATCGCAACGTCTAAAAACGGTACGTAATGATCGTCGGTTGAAAAGACGATAGGAATTTCCTTTCTCATACAGCATACTCCTTGGTTTTGATGATTACATCTCTCATTATACACTAAATGGCTGAGGGAAGTCAATTCAATCTCTCAAAAACACAATCTACAGATTTATTTTTCACTGTAGAGTTACGGTTTTGCAATTCTACAATTTGTAGAGTTACAGTTTTTCGGCTTTCAGATTTTAAGAATGTCTGAAAAGCTTATTTTTTTTGATTGTTTTTCGAAACGTTTGGATAAAAACAGAGTATACGGCAATGTTTGGATAGCTCTTGCAACTTTGCAAAAACTATGCTATAATAACGGTATCATTACATAGATGAAAGGATGTTGTATTATGGGTCTTATCAAAGCATTCAACGGATCTGCAGGCGGTGTGCTTGCCGACCAGTGGAAAGAATAGATTTATTGCGATGCTATGGCAGAGGATATGCTCGTCTGCAAGGGCAAGAAGCGTACCTCGCGCCGTTCTTCGAACAAAAAGGGCGAAGAGAATATCATCTCGAACGGCTCTGTGGTAGCGGTCAACGAAGGGCAGTGCATGATTATCGTTGATCAGGGCAAGGTGACTGAGCTTTGCGCTGAGCCCGGCGAATTTATGTATGATACCTCCACCGAGCCGAGTATCTTCTACGGCGGTCTTGGCAAGGGAATTGCGGATTCCTTCCGCACCTTTGGCAAGCGTTTCGGATTTGGTGGAGACACCGGCAAGGATCAGCGCGTGTATTTCTTCAACACCAAAGAGATCGTTGGCAACAAATACGGCACGGCAAGCCCTGTTCCGTTCCGTGTGGTGGACAGAAACATCGGTCTTGATATCGACATAGAGATCCGCTGTCACGGTGAG
>JAFQNZ010000314.1 GCA_017395715.1 Clostridia bacterium
AAGGAGTGATTTTATGACACACATAAACGAAACCGAACTGTTAAACTATGTCAGACAGAATGCCGAAGCGGCGCTCAACGGCATTGATATGGTAGAAAACTCTGTCAAGGGCACAAAATTAAAGACCACGATCGAAGCACAGCGCAATGAGTACACCAACCTATACGCCGAAGCCGATGCCCTCTTACGCCGTAAAAACGGCACACCCGAGGATATGTCCACCATGTCCAAGGTGACAGCGCAAGTCATGGGCAACATGAAAAAATTGACCTATCAGGACGACCGCGACATTGCCGATACCATGATCAACGGCACCGTCATGGGCATCAATAAACTCACGAAGCATATGCACGAATACAACGGGTCTGACCAAGAAATCACTTCTCTCGCCAACAAAGTGATCTCCTTCGAAGAAGGCTGTATCGAAGAATTAAAACCTTTTCTGTAAACAAAAAACGCACCCGAAGGTGCGTTTTTGTCTTTATTCGGAAAGGTCTTCCACAATAATTTCAATCACTCTGTTGGGATCTTCTTTCACAACAGGCTTGTCGCGTTCGGCAAGGAACTTGGGAGCCACCTGCGGGAACATGGCGCAGCTGAGAACATCCTCTTCACTCTTGGTGATAGCGGCATATTCGGTGCGGTACTTTTCAAGCTCGGGCGCGATCAAGTCGGCAGGACGGCAAGTGATCACTTCATCGTCACCAATTGCCTTCTTGCGAACCTCTTCGTTCACCTTACCGGGAAGCTGACCGTATTCGCCGCGAAGAAGTCCTTTGGATTCCTTGGTCACCATCTTGTAGCGCTCGCCGGCAAGCACGTTCAGCACAGCCTGCGAACCAACGATCTGGCTGGTAGGTGTTACAAGAGGCGGATAACCGAAGTCTTCGCGAACTCTCGGCACTTCGGCAAGCACGTCGTAGAGTTTATCCTCTGCCTTTGCCTGCTTCAGCTGAGAGATCAGGTTGGAAAGCATACCGCCGGGAACCTGATACAACAAGGTATTGGGGTCAACGTTCAAAACCTTGGGGTCAAGCGAACCCTGCTCTTTCAGCTTTTGGGCAACACCGCGGAAGTGTGCAGCAATGTCGGTGAGATCTTCAAGTTTGATGCCGGTATCGTATTCGGTACCCTTGAGGGTAGCAACCATGGCTTCGGTAGAGGGCTGGGATGTACCGTTGGCAAGAGGAGACAGCGCGGTGTCAATAATATCCACGCCTGCCTGAATTGCCATGAGGTAGGTCATGTCGCCTGTACCGGTGGTGTTGTGCGTATGCAGGTGGATCGGCACTTTTACCTTTTCCTTCATTGCCTTCACGAGCGAATACGCATCGTAAGGCAGAAGCAGGTTTGCCATATCCTTGATACAAATGGTGTCAGCACCCATCGCCTCAAGCTTGGATGCAAGTTCCACGAAGTAAGCTTCGTTATGTACGGGGCTTGTGGTATAGCTGATCGCCGCTTCCACGTGGCCGCCGTACTTCTTGGTGGCACGGATGGCAGCTTCCATATTTCTGGTATCGTTCAAGGCGTCAAAAATACGGATCACGTCAATACCGTTTTCAATTGCCTTCTTCACAAAAGCATCTACCACGTCATCGGCATAGTGCTTGTAACCGAGAAGGTTTTGTCCGCGAAGAAGCATCTGGAGCTTCGTATTGGGCATTGCCTTGCGAAGCTGGCGGAGTCTTTCCCACGGATCTTCCGAAAGGAATCTCATGCAGGAGTCAAAGGTTGCGCCGCCCCAGCATTCCAGCGACCAATAGCCTGCCTTGTCAAGGGCTTCGCACGCAGGAAGCATATCTTCAAGGCGCATTCTGGTTGCCGCCTGAGACTGATGGGCGTCACGCAGGATTGTATCTGTAATATAAACTTTTTTTGTCATAAGTAATACCTCTCTTGATCAAGAAGTTTAACCGAGGAGCGCGATCAGCACACCTGCGGCAATCGCAGAGCCAATAACGCCTGCGACGTTGGGACCCATTGCGTGCATGAGAAGGAAGTTGCCGGGATTCTCTTCCTGACCGACCTTCTGCGAAACGCGGGCAGCCATGGGAACTGCCGAAACACCGGCAGAGCCGATAAGCGGATTGATCTTCTTGCCTTCGGAAAGGAAGACATTCATCAGCTTAGCAATCAGAACACCGCTTGCGGTAGCCACACCAAAGGCAATCACACCCATGATGATGATGGTCAGTGTCTTGGGGCTCAAGAAGGTTGCCGCGGTTGCGGTCGCACCGACCGAGATACCAAGGAATACGGTCACAATGTTCATCAGTTCGTTCTGTACTGTCTTGGAAAGACGCTCGCAAACGCCGCATTCCTTCAAAAGGTTACCGAACATCAGGCATCCGATCAGAGCACCTGCACTGGGAACGATCAGCGAAACAAAAATGGTAATCACGATCGGGAAAAGAATTTTTTGTGTCTTGGAGACAGGCTTCAGCGAGGTCATCATGATCGAACGCTCTTTCTTGGTGGTAAGAGCCCTCATGATCGGAGGCTGAATGACAGGCACAAGTGCCATATAGGAATATGCCGCCACAGCGATCGGACCAAGCAAATTGGGAGCGAGTTTAGATGTAACGAAAATGGCAGTAGGTCCGTCTGCACCGCCGATAATACCGATCGATGCCGCTTCTTTCAAGGTGAATTCAAGCGACTCCCAACCGAATACACCGGCAAGGGCATCCACACCCATAACGCCTGCTACGGTAGCAAAAATACCAACCTGTGCAGCCGCACCGAGAATCAGGCTCTTGGGGTTCGAAAGGAGCGGACCGAAGTCAGTCATCGCACCAACGCCAATGAAGATCAGGCACGGATAGACACCGAGCTTAACGCCAAGATAGAGAATGTCAAGAAGTCCGGGATCGGAAGCAAATTCGCCCCAATGCACATGACCTCCGGCAAAATACGCCTCATGGAAAACACCAAGCCCCGGGAGGTTGGTCAGAAGCATACCGACGGCAATCGGAAGGAGGAGAAGCGGTTCGAACTTCTTCACGATCGCAAGGTAGCAAAGCAGACAGGCAATGCCGATCATGATCAGCATCTTCCAACCGCCGTCTTCGGCAAAAAAGCCGTAGAAGCCGGTCTGCTTCAAAAAGTTAATAATTCCGTCAATCATGAAAATGCCTCCGAATTAGCCAAGCGTGCAAAGAACAGCGCCGGATTCTACAGATGCACCGCTTGCAACCGAAACAGAGGAAACAGTACCGTCAGCGGGAGCCATGATCTCGTTTTCCATCTTCATTGCTTCCAAAACCATCAGAACATCGCCCTTCTTCACTGCCTGGCCGTTTGTTACATTCACCTTAAGAATGGTGCTGGGCATGGGAGCGGTGATGGTGGTGGCGCCTGTAGCGGGAGCTGCGGCAGGAGTAGCTGCGGGAGCAGGAGCGGCGGCGGGAGCGGCAGGGGTCTTGATTTCAGACTTGTCAACCACTTCGAGGGTAATTTCATAAACGGTTCCGTTTACAGTCACTTTGTAAGCTTTCATAATAAATCTCCTTAATAAACCAATAATCGATTACAGTTTTTTGAATGAAATAACGCGGATAGCCGAAATATCGGTACCCTCTTCTTCCGCAACAGCGGCGCAAACAGCCGCAACGATCTCACGGCGGTTTTCAATGGGGGCAGCAACCGGTGCGGGAGCAGGTGCTGCGGGGGTGGCAACGGTAGTTTTCTCTGTCTTTTTGCCTTCGGTTTTGCTGATCAAAAAGTTCATCAGATACAAAATACCGATAATGCAGATAAGACCGACAAATACGACTGAAACACCAAGAATGCATACAAGCCATGTAGGCATATCAGTCGCAAGTGCAATGGGAAACAAAAAATCCATACCTTCTCTCCTTAATTCTTTTTTGTGGGATTTTTCGACAAAATATCTCAAACCCATAATCACGATTATTGTATCATATTTTTCCAGTTCTGTAAAGGGGTCTTGCCGACCTTTTTCGAAATATTTTTCCAAGAAAAGCAAAACAAAAAGGGCTGCCGCGCAACCCTTTGAAACACAATTACATAAGATACGAAAGCGAAATCTCTCCGCTGTCAAGGTATTTTTTCTCACCGTCTGCCATGGTCAGTTCAAGCCGAAAATCGTAAGCAAGATCGCTCACCACCGCTTCCGTTCCCGCGTAAATCACTTTTTTCCCGAGTATAAACAAACGGTCCTTATACGCGCGGTAAAGCTCACTGGAGGACGCTCTTGTCATCGCATCAAGCTTTTTGAAAAAGGCGATCACAAGCTTTTCTCTTGCAGACGGCAAACTCTTCTCACCCAAAATCGAACCGGCAATCCCGGCAATCTCTTCAGGGAATCCGCCTTCGGGCGTGTTGATATTAAACCCCGCCCCCACGATCACAAAGCGCTCGTCAAATACCGTTGTACTCTCGGCAAGAATACCGCAAACCTTTTTGCCTTCGATAAACACATCGTTCATCCATTTGATCGAACATTCGGTGTCAACGACCGATTCAATGGCTTCGCAAGCGGCAACCCCTGCCGCCGCGGTAATATCGGCAGGCTTAAAGGTCTTGCCCTTGGGTTTCAATAAAACACTCATGTAAATACCGCTGCCTTGCGGTGAAAAGAAGCTGTGGTCTCCTCTTCCCTTGCCTCCTGTCTGGCTTTCGGCAATCACGGCAGTAAACGCAGGCGCTCCCTGTTTGGCGTATTCCTTGAGAATATCGTTGGTGGAGGTCACTTCTTTTAAGCAAATCGCCGTCACACCGCATTTTCTCTGAATCAGCGGCACATTCAATTTCGGCTTTTTGTTTTTTGAAAAAAAGAACATAGCAAGATCCTTTCTTTGTGTATCAAAAAAGGAGTCAAGCAACTTGCATAACTCCTTTTTGTGATCATACAGTCATAAAGACTTATTTGTTTTCCTCAACTTCTTCGTTGATAACGAGTTCGTCTTCCACTTCCTTGTGGGCGTTTTCGTCGATATGGAGAGTCTTGGAAACTTTCTTCTTTGCCTTTCTCCACCAAATCACGAAGGTTGTACCAACAGCAATCGCGATACTACCGATCGAAACCGCAAGCACCGAAACTGTCGAGGGGTCAATGTACAGCATATTTGCAAAATTCATCATTCTTATCTTCCCTTTCTGACTTGTTCTGTCTGTATGTCAATATCATACCACAGGAGAGTATAACACAAACACACCGTGTTTGTCAAGACTTTTTCTTGCGGCTTGCCAAGGAAGACAGGAGGTATTTCGCGCCAACTGCCGTACTGTTGCCGGGATTGTAGAAGAAATCCGCCATCGTTTCGGTGATCTGCACCTTGTACTCCTCTTCTTTGGCGAACAGCGTATCCACTGTTTCAGCCACCTTGTCAAGCTCGTCCATGTTAAGAGAAATACCCATTTTATCGCGCAGAGAGATCTCAACCGGCACGCAATCGATCTTTTCCCAGTTGGGGTTCAGGCATTTCAGCTTGGTGTTGATAAAGAGTGCGGGGCGCTTGGTCGCAATGCAGAATTCATAGGAAATACCCGACCAGTCGGTAATCAGAAGATCGGAAGCGTAGGTCGAACGGCTGACAGAAAAATCAAGTTCAAACGAAAGCTTGTCGCCCACCTTGTCGGCGTACTTTTCCACAATGGCGTTCAGTTTTGCGCCAAAACGCTTGGCATATTCGGGGTGAGGACGTACTGTAATATGGTGCTTGTCCGAGTACAGCTGTTCAATCAGCTTGTCAAGGCAAGAATCCATCAGGTTGTCTTCATTCCACGAGGGTGCAATCAGAATTTCCTTTTTGCGTGTGGGATCAAAAGGACGCTTTGCTCTTTCTTCATTTTCCTTTTCGCCTGCTGCCACAAGGCTGTCGGCATAGGGGAAGCCAAATTCCACAAGCGTTTTTTCGGGCAGCTCATAGACTCTCTCGGTTGCTCTTACCTCACGCTTCACGTGAGGTCCTGTGCAGAACACCGTATCAAACGCATCGAGCGCGCCTTCGCGAAGACCCATGTGCACGCTCATCGGGTCATGCGGCAGATAAACATACTCAATGTCTTTCTTCATGAGCGAACGCTTGAGATAGAATTTATCAAGGTCAGGCGTTGTCATGAGCATCATATCGCATTCAAGCTTGAGCATCAAAGGAATCAATTTCTTAAGACCAATGTAATAAGGCTTGATGTGGGGATTCTCTTTGGCGATCTCAAAGATCACGTCATTCGGGTCATTGGTGATATAGTGAATGGTCAGATTGCTGCGGCTCAGCAGCTCCTCCATCACACCTTCAAAATACTTGTAGAAACCACTCTTTTCGGAATAGACAACAACATGCTTGTTGACAATATGGAAAAAGCGCTTGTAATCTGCCTTTTCACGGGCGATTTCTTCCTTGGAGCGTTCCTTTTTACCGCCGTCAAGGGATGCAATTTCATCAAGAGCGCGACGGCTTTCTTCAAGCTTTTCGTAATCCACGTACTTCTTTGGGTTGATCCACCAATTAAGCAGATACATAATGGCAATCGCAAACAAGTTGCTGGCGATCCAATAGATCACCGTACCCGTGGGCACGAAGAAACCGAGGTAAAGCGAAATACCCACCGAAACTGCCATCAGACCGTACTGATTCAGCTTGCCCTGCTCGTGCTGAATGACATTCGACATATTCTGTGTCCAGCTGAGAAGGAAGGAAGAAAGTGCTGCCAAAATCGGCATTAACAGGTAAACACCCATTTCGTCAGAAGGCACCACCGAAAGACCAAGTCCCATAAAGCTTAAATTGAA
>JAFQNZ010000315.1 GCA_017395715.1 Clostridia bacterium
CCTGCGGGCAGCTGAAGTTTGATATAACCTGTAATTTTCTTTGCCATGTTAATACACCTCCGAATGTGGTTAATGAAGCGGAAGATTCAAAAAATTTTCTTCCTCCCACAGGTACATTTTGGAATGTACCAAAACCTGAAATAAATTAGTCTTTGATACGCTCAACGCTACTCGATTCGAGTTCAACGGGCGTTTCGCGTCCAAACATGGACGCCATAACCTTGATCTTTTTCTTGTCTTCGGAAATCTCCTCGACACGGCCGATAAAGCCGTTCAGTGCGCCGGAAATGATCTTGACGCTATCACCGACCTCAAAGGTCAGAACAGTGGTAGCAGGCTTTTCAACACCCATTGCCGCAACCTCGTCATCAGAAAGCGGAATCGGTCTTGAGCCGGGGCCGACAAAGCCTGTCACGCCGGTGATGTTTCTCACCACGTGCCATGTTTCGTCGGTCATGATCATTTTGATCATAACATACGAGGGGAATACCTTGGATTCAACCTCTTTGGTCACCTCGCCATCCTGCACAACTTCGATCACAGTAGGGATCTGAATATCGAAGATCTTGTCCTGAAGGGCGCGGTTTTCCACGATTTTTTCAAGGTTTGTTTTTACTTTGTTTTCATAGCCGGAGTATGTGTGTGCCACATACCATCTGGCTCCGTCCATATACTCTGCCATCTTTAGTTGCCCAAGCTGACAAGAGCTGTGATAAGTTTTGCCAAGCCTACGTCAACAAGCGAAACCACAGCACCGAGAACGACCAGAATGGCAATCAGCCAAAGGGTGTTCTTAGCGGTAGCGGATCTCGGATACCATGTAACGCGCTTAGACTCTGTTTTGACACTCTTGAGAAAGCCGACTTTTTCGGGCTTCTGAGTATTTTTGTCTTTTGCCATGATACCCTCCTTATTTGGTTTCCTTATGAGCAGTGTGCTTCTTGCAGAAACGGCAATACTTGTTCATTTCAAGTCTATCGGGGTCGTTTTTCTTGTTTTTCTTCGTATCGTAGTTTCTCTGCTTGCATTCGCTGCAGGCCAATGTGATCTTAACTCTCAATTTCGGCACCTCCTAAAAAATTTGAAGCATCGTGCATGACGAACACCATGCTCCCGAATACCTCCCTCAAAACGGAGATTTTTCCGCGCGTTCCCTAAAAATTTCCGCACAAAAAAAGACCTCTCCGCAGAGGTACTGATAGTTTAGCACATCTTTTTCCATTTGTCAAGAGGTTTGTCCGATTTTTTTGATTTTATTGTTTTCACCAAAACAGGATGCGGTTTGCACCGCATCCTGCAAGTATCATTTTATCTTTTCGCCAAGCTTCATGCCCATTTCCACAGGCACTTCCTTGCCCTCGTTCGTGGCATCAAAAAGCTCTTTCGGGAAGTTCACGCGATTCTTTCCCACAAGCACAACCACCGTTGAGCCGCCGTAGAGGAATCTACCCTTCTCTTCCCCTCGGTCAAAACGCTCGCCCATCGGCTTGTTTTCGATCTTGCCGACCAGCATCGCGCCCACTTCGATCTGCGCTATCGTTCCGAAGTTATCCGATTCATACAGCGTCACTTCCCTGGCATTTTCTTTGAACACGGGATGCAGGCGAAGCGCGATCGGTCGCACGGTATGAAATTTACCTTTGATATATTTGTTCGCAATCGGCTTGCCGCCATCGGCAAACGCATAGCGGTGATAGTGATGCACGCAAAGACGGAACACAAGGCACACACCGCCGTCAAACTCTTTCGCTATTTTTTCATCGGCTAAAAGATCGGCAAGCGTATATTCACTCTGCTTGATCGGGTAAACGCTTCCCTGTTCGATCGGATACACGCTGAGAAGCCCATCGCAAGGCGCCACAAACGCATCGGGATCTTTTTCGATCGGGCGAAGCTCCGGGCGGATGCGTCTTGTGAAAAAGTCGTTGAAATTACGGTACTCTTCCTTTTCATATAAGGAAAGATCGATCTCGTTTTTCCTAATGAAGCGTTTGATCATCGGCTTTGAAAAGCGCGAATCGAGAAACGCACCGCTAAGACGTGAGACCCATCTTGCCATCAAAAGGCGAAGAAACAGCCGTCCGACAGCATTTTGATAAAGGAAGCGTAAAAAACCGGTATCTTCAAGGGGTGTTACGGCATCAAATTCACGCACGGTGTTGTTCATACTCAACCTCTATAGAGGTAAATGTAGGCAGCAATGGCAATCGCTTCGGCAACACCGATGGCAACCATCACCATAATATGCTTCATCTGCGGTTTTCTGAGCTGGAACTTGGAAACAAACGCAACTGCCATCAGAAGAACGACCGGAAAATAAACGATCGCAATGTCTTTCGGGATTGCGTAACTAAGAAGCAGAACAGAAGGCAGAATGATCGATGCCGATGTAACAGGAAGACCGGTATAGGTCTTTCTTACAGTCTCACCGCCCTCGGTGCTTTGTCTTTCTTCTTCGGTCACATTAAAGTATGCAAGACGAATCATGGCAGCAAGCACATACAAAACAAGAATGCCCATCAGACAGAATCGGCAAGCCTGCAAAAGATGGTTATCTTTCAGCTTCAAAAGGAAATCCGATGTATCAAGAAGCGCAAAACCAATGCTGGCAGGAAGCACGCCGAATGCCACAAGGTCGGAAAGCGAGTCGATCTGAATGCCGTAGTTGCACGCCATTTTGGTGCGATCCTTTTTCATTCTTGCCACCTTGCCGTCAAATGCGTCGCAAAGACCGCAGAACAAAAGGAACATAGCACCGATGTAAGGATGCCCCGTTCCGCTCAGCGAAACAATAATACCTGTTGTGGCAGAAACAAGCGACAAATAGGTCAAAATAACCGTATAGTCAAAAAAGCCAATCATAACCGCCGTTTACCTCCGTCTGTTATTAAGTAGAAGTTTTTCTTCTGTGTGCCGCGCGGTAAGCAAAATATGCAATCAGCATAATGAGACCGCAAAGCAAAACGCAGAAGTAGAATGAAAGCGCTCGGCTGAAAATGCCGAGATGCGCGTAATCGTCCACAAGATTGCCAAGACCGTCAAGAAGAATATAATCCGAAACACCGATCGCTCCCGGCATGGGAATCACGTTCGAGCCGAGATACACATAGCACTGTGTGGCACCGATGTCCACCGCCTGAGAAAGCGTTCCGCCCGTACCGAGGTAGGCAAGCACCGTAACCATGGTAAGCGAAAGCCGTTGGATCAGATTGAAAAGGAAGACTATTACAACCATTCTGTGTTTGCCCGCAATCATCTTCGCGCATTCACGGTAACGGACCATTGACGATTCGAGTCGTTCCTCGATCTTTTCGCGTTTTTTCAAAACTTTCAGCCATTCAAGGAAGCCGAGGAACTTGTTGCAAAAGCCAAACAAGATCTTTTCTTTGCGAAGCAGAAGCCAAAACAGAAACACAAGTCCGATTTGCACTGCCGCACCCGCAAGGATCAAAACCTTTGACAAGGTGCTGAAAGAAAGGAAGAGACTCGGCCGCAGAATAAAACTCAAAAGTCCAACCACAACCATAGCCAGCATGTACATCATCAGATTGAGAAGCAGACTCACGGTAGCAACTGCACCTGAAATACCGCTTTGCATCATGAAGTATGCCGAAGCAGGCTGTCCGCCCGTAGCGGATGGCGTAATCGAGGAAAGATAAATATCCGATGCCGAATACGCAAGCCCATCCAAAAGATTCTGCTTGTACCCAAAGTTTCTTGCAATATACACAAGAGAAACACCCTCAAACAGAATGAATCCCAGCATACAAAGAACAGCCGATATCACATATACAGGAGATGCTTCCGAAAGATACTCCACAAAACCTTGCCAGGTAAAACCGCGGCTTTGCGAAACAATAACCGATATACTTATCACCGCATTGGAAACAAACAAAAGCGACCAGATGACTTTGCTATACCAATGCTTTTTTTTCACTTCTGCCAACTGCATACCCTCCAAGATTTTTTCTGTGAGCGTTCATCACCAAATATACACAAAAAGCACAAAATCAAGCGTGTTTTTTGGTTTTTTGACAGGAAGACACAGAATACACTTCATTTTACTATATTTTTTTTCAATTTACAATAGCTTTTTGAGAAAAAACTAAAAATTTACAAATTAAGTGAATTTTATGTGAAAAACGCACACGGCATTTTGCCGTGTGCGTTTTGATAGAAATGATTAGTCTTCTGCGTTTGCCTTGGCGTCGGCAATGATCTTCTGCGAAATATTGCCGGGCACTTCGTCATAGCGAATCACATTGTAGGTGAACGAACCCTTGCCCTGTGTCATAGCACGGAGCGAAATGGTATAGTCCGCCATTTCAGCCTTCGGCACTTCCGCTTCGATCACGGTATAACCGGGCTTCTTTTCGGAAGGATCCATACCAAGAACCGAACCGCGGCGCTTGCCGTTGAGGTCGCCGAGAATCGAGCCGGCAACCGATTCGGGAACAGTAACCTTGAGGTTTCCGACCGGCTCAAGCAAAACGGGATGTGCCTTGGGAAGACCTTCTTTATAAGCAATGCTTGCTGCCATCTTAAAGGAAAGTTCATCCGAGTCAACTTCGTGATACGAACCGTCATACAGATCGGCATGGAGGTTAACCATGGGATAGCCCACGAGAACGCCCTTGTGCATCGCTTCCTGCAAGCCCTTTTCTACTGCGGGGAAGAAGTTCTTCGGAACAGCACCGCCCACAACGCTTGTGGTGAAAGTAAGTCCTTCATCCTCACCGGGAGAGAATGTAATCAGAACGCGTCCGAACTGACCCTTACCGCCCGACTGCTTCTTGTGCTTACCTTCCTGCTGTACCGACTTACGGATGGTTTCGCGGTAAGCGATCTTGGGTGTTACGTATTCAGCCGAAACGCCGTTTCTCGCTTTGAGTCTTGCCAAAACAACGTCAAGCTGCATATCGCCAAGACCCGAAACAAGAAGCTGCTTGGTTTCGGTGTTGTTTTCAAATTTCAGAGTCTTATCTTCATCAAGAAGTTTGATGATACCCTGCGCGAGTTTATCTTCTTCGCCCTTGGTCTTGGGACGGATCGCCATGGTGTAGTTCGGCTCAACATAGTGGATACGGGTGAAACGGAAGTCAACCGGAACAGCCGACAAGGTGTCGTTGGTTGCTGTATCGGCAAGCTTCACAACAGCACCGATATCGCCGCAAGCAAGCGCGTCAACTTCGGTCTGGGTCTTACCGCGGATGATATAAAGCTTTGAGAACTTTTCGGATGTACCGGTTCTCATATTCTTCAGCACGGTACCCGCCTGCAGTTCGCCCGACATTACCTTGAAGTAGGAGGTTCTGCCGAACTGGTCGCTGACAGTCTTGAAGACAAAGATCGAAGGCGTGCCGTCTCTTTCGATCGGCATGGTGGTGTATTCTTCACCGCGAAGGATCTTTTCCACTTTCTTCTTGTCGGGATAGGGGAAGGAATCAACGATCGAATCCATCAGCGCCGCAACGCCCCACAGATTGGTGGCAGAGCCGCAGAAGACGGGGGTAAC
>JAFQNZ010000043.1 GCA_017395715.1 Clostridia bacterium
CCCCGAATCCGGGTAGAATTCTCACTTTGGAGGAAAGTAAAATGTCTTTTGCACTTTTGAATGTAAGCCCCACTTTTTTGAATGTTATTGAAATCATTATGCTCGTACTCATCGTTGTTGCCGCAGCCGTTCTGACGATTGCCGTTCTTCTTCAGAAGAGCAAAGGTCAGGGTATGTCGAGCGCCATTTCCGGCACCTCGTCCGAAACCTATTACGGCAAGGGTAAGGGTGGCAGCCGCGAAAAGAAGCTCAACAAGCTCACCATGGTTCTCGCAATCTTCTTTGCCGTTGTTGTACTTGCTTTCTGTATCATCCAGCCCTTTAAGGCAAGACTTGATCTTGGTAACACCGAAGATCTGATCACAGCAACCGCAGCAGACACCACCACTGCAGCACCCGAAACCACCAAGGCTCCCACCGCTACCACAGCTCCTACCACTACCGCAGCTCCCGCACAGGGCGAAACTCCCACTACCACCGCGTAAATATTACATACCAAAAGCCGATGCAACCGCGTCGGTTTTTTTATTTTTCTCTTGCCAAACACGCCCCTTTGTGTTATACTGAAAAAAACGGAAAGGTATGCTTTCGCAGAAACGAAAGCCACGGTAATTCGTATGACAAAACGCCCTTATTCCATTCAGCTTTACTCCCTGCGCGATACCACACCCCAGGATCTTGACGGCACCCTTGCCAAAGTCAGCGCTCTTGGCTACAACGCAGTTGAATTTGCAGGCTTTTTCGGTCACACGCCCGAACAGATCTGCGATATGCTCACCCGCCACAACCTCGCAGTCAGCGGCACACACTCGCCTTTTATCGATCTTGTCAATCATTACGAAGAAACAGTTGCTTATCACAAAGCGATCGGCAACAAGTTTTATATCATCCCCGGTGTTGATCTTTCCTCGCAGGAAAAAATCGATGCTTTTATCAATGTCGCCAATCCCCTTTGCGATAAACTCAAAGAAGACGGCATTACCCTCTGCTACCACAACCACTCGCGTGAATTTCTCCCCAATGCCGACGGCTCTGTTCCTTATGAACAGCTCCTGTACCGTTCCAAAATCTCGCTTGAAGTGGACACCTTCTGGGCGTATGTCGGCATGAAAGATCCCATCGCTCTCCTTGAGCGCGTGGGTGACCGCCTTACATTCATCCATATCAAAGACGGCTTGGCAAACGGCAAGGGCTTTCCGCTCGGCATGGGCGAAGCCCCTGTGAAAGAGGTTTACGATTGGGCTGTTGCACACAACATTCCCCTCGTTGTAGAAAGCGAAACCCTCTCCCCCGACGGCATCACCGAAGCCAAAATCTGCATCGAATACTTGGCAACGCTTGAATAAAAATAACCCCGACAGATTGAACTGTCGGGGTATTTGGTTTTTATCGAATTTCAAATTCCTTCACTTCGGGTTTAATCGGCTTGGTTTTGGGTAAAATAATCGAAAGAACACCGTTTTCGTGTACAACCTCGATCGCTTCGGTATCAATACCCGAAAGCGTAAAGCTTCTTGTTACGCTGCCTGTACGGCGTTCGCGGCGAAGATACCGTACCGAATCGTCCTTTTCATCAACTTCGGCGTGCTCTGCCGAAACGGTGAGATACTTGCCTTCAAGAGATACCTTGATCTCTTCTTTTTTGAAACCGGGGAGCTCCATGTCCAGACGGTAGCTGTCGCCGGTATCGAGAATATCGGTAGCAAAAACCGACGGTTCATGTTCAAAAAACGCTTTCTCCATGCGATCAAAATCGCGGAAAAGGTCAGAAAAAACGGGTGCTGTTCTGTGTGTCATGGGTGTTAAAAACATCATATTACCTCCTTGGCTGATTGCCTATATCAATATTGTTGTCGGTTGAGTGGCAGATGTTAGCACTCTTTACTTGTGAGTGCTTATCTTCTGTGCTTTTATCCTACCATATATTTGTGAACATATCACCATTTTTTTGTTTCTAAATTGTAAACATCAGCATCCGTCGCAATCGAGTGCTAAAAATCAATCCAAACAACAGCAAGCATCTTGCCAAAAATAGCATTCATCCCACTCGTCTGCTTTTATCAAAAAAACGCTCAAACCAACACAGGATTGACAAAAAACAAGAATCACTATATAATGGTAAAAAATATGGAATTTTTTACTACTCTTCATTAAGGAGTCAACATCATGGGCAAATACTTCGGTACAGACGGCTTTCGCGGCGAAGCCAATGTCACTCTCACCGCCGACCACGCTTTCCGCATCGGACGCTATATCGGCTATCTTTTTTCCAAAGACCACACCTGCCGCGTGGTGATCGGCAAAGACACCCGTCGTTCGAGCTATATGTTTGAATATGCGCTCGTTGCGGGACTCACCGCATCGGGTGCAGAAGCGTATCTTCTCCACGTTACCACCACCCCCTCGGTCGCTTACGTTGTGCGTGCAGACGGATTTGACTGCGGCATTATGATCTCAGCAAGCCACAATCCCTATTACGACAACGGCATTAAGCTGATTTCCGCTTCGGGCGAAAAAATGGGGGAGGACATTACCGACGAGATCGAAGCCTATCTCGACGGCAACCGCCCCGAGCCGCCACTTGCACACAGAGAAAAAATCGGCGCCACCTTCGACTATTCTTCGGGCAGAAACCGCTATATCGGCTATCTCATCTCGCTTGCCACACGCTCCTTCAAGAACCTTTCGATCGGTCTTGACTGCGCCAACGGCAGCGCGTGGAATATTGCAAGATCGGTCTTTGAGGCACTCGGCGCCAAGACCTACACCATCCACAATGAGCCAAACGGTTTGAATATCAACACAAATTGCGGCTCAACCCACATCGAATCGCTTTCCGCGCTCGTCAAAGAAAAGAATCTCGACGTTGGTTTCGCCTTTGACGGTGATGCCGACCGTTGCCTTGCGGTGGATAACACAGGCCGCGTCATTTCGGGCGACCGGATTCTCTACCTTTGCGGCAAATACATGAAAGAGCGCGGCGAACTTGCAGGCAACACCGTCGTGACCACCGTGATGAGCAACATCGGTCTTTACAAAGCGCTTGAACATATCGGCATCGACACAGTCAAAACCGCAGTGGGAGACCGCTTTGTGTATGAAGCTATGCAGCAAAACGGCTACCGTCTTGGCGGCGAAGAATCGGGACACATCATTTTCGGCAAATACGCCACCACAGGCGACGGCATTCTCACAGCCCTCAAGATCGTGGAGGTGATGCTTGAACGCAAGGAAACACTTTCCCGTCTTGCCGACGAAGTTACCATTTATCCTCAGTTGCTCAAGAATGTCCGCGTGCGTGACAAAAACCAAGTCCTCGCCTCCCCTGCCCTTGCCGAAATCATCGCCAAAGAAGAAGCACGTCTTGGAGATAGCGGCAGAATCCTTGTGCGCGCCAGCGGCACAGAGCCTGTTGTGCGCGTTATGGCAGAGGCCGAAAGTACCGAGCTTTGCGAAAGCGTTGTGAGCAACATCGTCGCCGTTCTTTCCAATATCGAATCGAACGAATAAAGGAGACTTTATGTGCGGAATTGTAGGATATATCGGCGACTCGCTTGCCGCCCCCATCCTGATCGATGGACTGAAGAAATTAGAATACCGCGGTTATGACTCAGCCGGTATCGCGGTGTTCGGTGAGAAAAATCACATCAACATCATCAAAACCCAAGGACGTCTATCAGCACTTGAACAACTTGTTTCAAGTGAAAATCCCCAAGGCACAATCGGCATCGGTCACACCCGCTGGGCAACCCACGGAGAGCCGAATATCCCGAACGCGCATCCGCATTTCAACGAGAGTAAAACCATCGCCGTGGTACACAACGGCATCATTGAAAATCACAACAAGCTCCGCGACCGTCTCACCGCGCGCGGCTACCGCTTTATTTCCCATACCGACACCGAAGTGGTAGCGCATTTGCTTGACTATTATTATAAAAAAGAAAAAAATCCGCAAAAAGCCATCAGCATGGCACTCACCCGCATTGAAGGCTCGTATGCCTTCGGCATTCTCTTTGCCGATGAGCGGGACACCGTCTTTGCCGCCAGAAAAGACAGCCCGCTTGCCGTGGGTCTTGGTGAAAATGAGAACTTCATTGCCTCCGATGCCCCTGCGATTCTGAAACACACGCGCGACGTCATGTATATCGGCAACCACGAGATCGCCGTCATCCAAAAAGACAGCGTCAAGGTCTATAACCTCGACCTTGAAGAGACAGAAAAAGAAACAGTCCGCATCGAATGGGATGTCGAAGCCGCCGAAAAGAACGGCTTTGAGCATTTCATGCTCAAAGAAATTTATGAACAGCCCGCCGCCATCCGCGACACCGTTTCTCCGCGCATCATCGGCGGCAATATCCCGCTTGATGAGCTTGGGCTTTCGGAAAACGCCATCAAATCACTTCGCAAAATCCACATCGTAGCCTGCGGCTCGGCGTACCACGCAGGGGTTGTGGGCAAATACGTCATCGAAAAACTCGCACGCATTCCGGTGGAAGTGGACCTTGCCAGCGAATTTCGCTATCGCAAGCCGATTTTAGAAGACAATTCGGTTTGCATCGCCATCAGCCAATCGGGAGAAACGGCAGATACCCTCGCCGCCCTTCGCGAAGCAAAGCGCCAAGGGCTTTTCACAGTCGCCATCGTCAATGTGATCGGCAGTACCATTGCGCGCGAAGCGGACAGCGTGATCTACACCCACGCAGGCCCCGAAATCTCGGTTGCCACCACCAAAGCTTACAGCGCGCAGATCGCCACCGCCTATCTTGTGGCGCTTCGCTTAGCTCTTGTGCGCAGTACGGTCACCAAGGAACGCTTTGCCGAATACGTCAAAGCGCTTGAAAGCATTCCCGATAAAATTGCCGAACTCCTGAGCGATAAAGAAAGCATCCAACACTACGCCATAGAATGCGCGGGGGAAAAGGATATTTTCTTCATCGGCAGGGGGATTGACTACGCCGCCGCTTTGGAGGGCTCTTTGAAGCTCAAGGAGATTTCCTATATCCACTCGGAGGCTTACGCCGCAGGCGAACTCAAACACGGTACAATCTCGCTTGTGGAAGACGGCACGCTTGTGGTCTCTCTTGCCACACAGCCCGATTTGTATGAAAAGACAGTTTCCAACACCGCCGAGGTCACTTGCCGCGGTGCGGATGTCTTTGCGCTCACCTTCCAAGACAATCCCGCGCTTTTGCAAAATGCGGCATTTTCGGTGATCCTGCCCGAGATTGATCCTCTCTTTTCCGCATCCCTCTCGGTCGTACCGCTTCAGCTGTTTGCCTATTACGTCTCACTTGCCAAGGGTCTTGACGTGGATAAACCCCGCAACCTTGCCAAATCGGTCACAGTTGAATAAAAAGCCATGTCACATAATACAGTTGATATTTTACGAGATCCCGCCTTCGCTTTCGCTCGGCGCTGCTCCGCAGTTCGATTCCGACTGCCCGTGTCATCCTGAGCGAAGTCGAACCGTCAGGTGAAGCGGGATCTCGGGCAGTCTACACTCAGGATGACACGTAAAATATCTGCCGCGCACTGCGACGAAAACGAAAAAAACAACAAATTTCAAAGAAAAAAGCTCTTTTTCAGGGGCTTTTTTCTGATTTCGGGCAAAAAATTCTTGACGGCAAAAAACTTTCGTGCTATAATGGCAAAGCATAAATCAGTATTACATACGCTTTCGGAGGAATTATGGAAAGAGAAAAGCTCGGAAGCCGGCTTGGCTTCATTTTGTTGAGCGCAGGCTGCGCCATCGGTCTTGGCAATGTATGGAAATTCCCCTACATGGTCGGTCAGTACGGCGGCGGTCTGTTCGTTTTGATTTATCTTATTTTCTTGGCAATCATGGGTATCCCGGTCATGGTCATGGAGTTCTCGCTCGGCAGAGCCAGCCGCAAGAGTCCGGTTGCCATGTACCAACAGCTTGAACCGAAAAAATCCAAGTGGCATATCCACGGCTACTTTGCCCTGGCAGGCAACGTACTGCTCATGATGTTTTACACCTCAGTGGCAGGATGGTTGCTTCAGTATTTCATCAAAACCGCAAGAGGCGATTTTGCAAACGTTCCGACCGAATCGGTTGCGCCCCAGTTTGGCACCATGCTCTCCGACCCCTGGATGCAGATCCTTTTCGTTGCCATCGTTGTGATCGTCGGCTTCTTGATCTGTTCGTTTGGCGTACAGAAGAGCCTTGAAAAGATCACCAAAGTCATGATGCTCGCCCTTCTCTGTATCATGGTGGTGCTCGCTGTCAACAGCTTCACGCTCGACGGCGCCAAGGAAGGTCTGAAATTCTACCTCGTTCCCAATTTTGACACACTCAAAGAGATCAGCCTTTTTGATATCATCACAGGTGCCATGAGTCAGGCGTTCTTCACACTCTCCCTCGGTATCGGCTCGATGGCAATCTTCGGAAGCTACATCGGCAAGGAACGCTCCCTTTTCGGCGAAGCCTGCAATGTCGCCATTCTCGACACCTCTGTTGCACTCGTGGCAGGTCTTATCATCTTCCCCGCCTGCTTCACCTATAACGGCGGCAACGTCAACGCAGGTCCTCCTCTCATTTTCGAAACACTTCCGCAGATCTTCAACAACATGCCGCTCGGTAGACTCTGGGGCAGTCTTTTCTTCGTGTTCCTCTCCTTTGCCGCCCTCTCCACCGTTTTTGCGGTATTTGAAAACATCATTGCCTGCATTTGTGATCTCACAGGCTGGTCAAGAAAAAAGGTTTGCCTTGTCGGCGGTATCGGTATGTTCCTTCTCTCGATTCCCTGCGTTCTCGGCTTTAACCTTTGGTCAGGCTTTGAACCCTTCGGCGCAGGCACAGGTGTACTTGATCTTGAAGACTTTATCGTTTCCAATATTCTACTCCCCATCGGTTCTTTTATCTTTGTTCTTTTCTGCACCACCAAGTGGGGTTGGGGATGGAAAAACTTCATCGCCGAAGCCAACGAGGGCAAGGGTGCCAAGATCAAGCCCTGGATGCGCGGTTATATGCGCTATGTCCTCCCGGTTCTCCTGTTCGCTTTCATCATCATCAGTATCGTAACCTTCTTCATCTAAAACAAGTAATAAAAAAGGGATCCTCTTATGAAAACCGTGATGCGCCGCACTTTATCGCTTCTCCTTCTTCTTTCTTTGGTACTGCCCCTGCTTCTTTCTGTTCCGGTTTCGGCAGCAGACGGAGCAAACGCCACCGTTCTTTTCACGCATGACTTACACTCGCATTTTCTCCCCACACCCACCGATGAAGGCGGTGAAGAAGGCGGATACGCCCGCCTTGCCACGCTGATCGGACAGCAAAAAGAAAAGAATCCAAACGCCATTTTGGTGGACGGCGGCGACTTTTCCATGGGCTCGCTCTTCCAAACAGCCTACGCCACCTCCGCTACCGAGCTTCGCCTCATGGGTCAAATGGGCTTTGACGTTACCACCTTCGGCAACCATGAATTTGACTATCTTGAACAGGGACTTTCCGATATGCTGAATGCCGCCAAAGCCAGCGGCGATCCGCTTCCTGCCATTGTGGAAAGCAACTATCTGCCGCCCAAAGCGGGTGATGAAAACGAAACCGAGCATTCTGCCACCGTGCGCGACGCCTTTGACAACTACGGCGTCAAGAACTATATTCTTCTGGAACGCGGCGGCGTGTATTTCGCCATCTTCGGTCTTATGGGCTTTGACGGTAACGACTGCGCCCCCAACTCGGGTATGGTGATGACCGATCCCGTAACCACCGCCAAGGAAACGGTCAAAAAAGCCACCGAGGAATGCAAGTCCCTCTACAACGCCGACCCGATCGTTGTTTGCCTTTCGCACAGCGGCACCGACAACGGCAAAGGCGAGGATTACACCCTTGCTCAAAAGGTTGACGGCATCGACCTCATCATTTCGGGTCATACCCACACCACCATCAAGGAAGCCATCAAGGTGAACGGCACCTACATCGTTTCGGCAGGCGACTACGGCAGATACCTCGGCGTTGTTGATCTTGTCAAAAACAGCGACGGCACCGTGACTCTTGCCAACTATTCTCTCATTGCCGTTGACGAAACAGTGGCAGAAGACCCCGCCATCGCAAGCAAGGTGGCAGAGTTCAAGCAGGCGGTCAACAATGACTATCTTGCCGCCTACGGCATGACCTTCGATCAGGTGCTTGCCCATAACAAAGTCGAATTCGAGCCGCAAAGCGCGGTCGGCGCGACCCAGCACGAATCTCCCCTTGCCAACCTCTACGCCGATGCGTACTTCTGGGCAGCCGAGAAAACGCTCGGCTTCCGCCCCGACATTGCTCTCACCGCCACAGGCGTCATCCGCGAAAGCCTGCCGCTTGGCAACATCACCGTGTCGGACGTATTCAACGCCGCATCTCTCGGTGTTGGCACGGAGGGAGAACTCATCGCGGTTTACATCACGGGCGAAGATCTATGGAGCGCTCTTGAAGTGGATGCCTCGGTACAGCCCATCATGCCCGCCGCACAGCTTTTCTTCTCGGGCATTGAATATTCCTTCAACACCAACCGTATGATCTTCAATAAGGTCGATTACGCAAGACTCCGTCTTGCCGACGGAACGCTTGCTGAAATTGACGATGACAAGCTCTACTGCGTCATCGCAGGTATGTATGCAGGTCAAATGCTCGGCTCGGTCAAAGAAAAATCTTTCGGACTGCTTTCGATCACACCCCGTAACGCCGAAGGTAAGCCCTTTCGGCAGATGAACTCAAGGATTACGTCATCCGCGATGAAAACGGCAGACCCTTAAAGGAATGGTACGCCATCTCCTCTTATATTGAAAATATGGGCGGCGAAATGGACGAAGCCTACGCTACCACCGACGGCAGAAAAGTGGTGTATTCAAGCCTTAACCCCATCAAGCTCCTGCGTAACCCCAACATCTTCACGTTTGTTGCGCTGATTCTGATTCTCTTGATCATCCTCCTGATCGTTCTGCTTGTCCGCTTTATCATCAAGAGAGTCAAAAAGAGAAAAGCCAAAAAACAAATCCCCGAAGAAAAACCCGAGGAAAGCAATGAAGGATAAACTGAAAACTTTCATTCCCCGTTACGGCTACTTTCCCATCATCGCGCTCTTCGCCTTCAACAGCCTTGTCTATTTTCTCACCAAACTTGTGTACGATCCCGCAAGGGCGTATGACCTCTCGCTTGGCATCGACCATGCACTTCCCTTTGTACCGGCTTTCATTCTCTTTTATATCCTCGCCTATCTGCAGTGGGCGCTCGGCTATATCATGATTGCCAGAGAAAGCCGCGAGGAAATTTACAAAGTGGCAAGTGCGAATATCCTTGCTAAGATCTTTTGCGGTATCATCTTTGTAGCTCTGCC
>JAFQNZ010000316.1 GCA_017395715.1 Clostridia bacterium
ACAAAGTAGGTGTCAAAGCCCGACTTTTTGATGTCCGCTTCGCAAAGGTTCTTGGTGAGCTGATGGAGGATCGAGGATACGATCTCCATGTGGGCAAGTTCTTCGGTACCGATGTCGGTGAACATACCCTTGATGCGGTCATCGGGCATATGATAGCGCTGTTGGAGATAGCGGGTGGAAGCACCCATCTCGCCGTGGGGCCCGCCGAGCTGTGAAATGATGATTTTGGCAAGGGCGGGATTGGGGTTTTTGATTTTAACCGGATATTGGAGCTTTTTTTCGTAAATCCACATACTTAATTTGCCTCACTTTCCCAGGGCCACGGGCCTTGATGCCATTGCCAATGTCCGTTTTTCATGCCGTTTTCCATACGGAGAGGAGAGTAGTTTGTTTCGTATTCGTGTACGAGCTTTTCTCTTTGTTCTTTGAGATTTTTGAAATGATCCTTTGCCTCGTTACAATCGTTGGCATTGAGGTAGAGTCCTGTTTCAAGCAGAGCAAAGTCGAGGGCGCGGATCTCGTTCAAGAGTGCTTTTTTGTCTTTCATGTGCGCCTCCTTCAGCATTTGCCGGTAAAGGGCTTATCGAGTTCGGCAAACAGCGTTCCCCGCATGAGCGCTTTGGACGGTTCATAGATCTTTTGGAAGGATTGAACAGGCGACCACACCATCGCAAGCGTGGTGGGGTGGATATGCGGATGGTTCTCACAGCTTTCCACGGGTGTGGGTGCTGTGCGTGCGCTTGCCTGTTGGTGATAGGGCGCGCCTTGTGCGCGGTTGACGCCGCAGGTGGGGCGGAACCAACCGTTGCGTTGATAATCCATAGATTGCATCATCCTTTGGTGAGTTTTAGAAAGGAAGACCCTTTCGTGAACAGTGTATGCGAGAAGTTGAGATGGGTGCGGGAGATTCGCATCTTGACCGATGGGGCTCTTTTGTGGTATAATGGATTTGTGGATGAATAAGATTTCGCTGAAGGAGTTTTTATGATAGCCTATATTGTTCCGTTTTTTGTGGGTTTGCTATGCGTTGTTCTTGGTATTTTAAATATGCGAGGAAACATATCATCGCTCCATTTTTATCACAGGCACCGTGTTTCAGAAGCGGATAGAATTCCTTTCGGAAAGAAGGTGGGGCTTGGTACAATGATAGTCGGCATTGGCGTAATGGTGTTCAGTGCTTTATCAGCTGTAACATTTTATACGGGAAACGACGTCTTTACTTTTGTTGGAACTGTGTTTTTACTTACAGGTCTTGTTGTTGGTTTAGCCCTGAGTTTTTATGCAATGATAAAATACAACAAGGGCATTTTCTAACCGTAAAGAATTGAGTATGATGGACGAACGTGAAAGAAGGGTATCGTATGGAAAACCTGAAAGAACTGATCAAAAACAGACGCAGTATTTGATTATTTCGCGGCGGGAGCAAGCCCCCGCCCTACACCATGCGCTGACGGATCGAATCAAATTCTGTTTACCGCAGGCGTATGTTTTCGGGAGGATATCATCCTCCCGTTAATATTCGAATTTAATAGGGTATGATTGGATTGTTTGAATTGGCAAATCGGTGTAGGGACATTTCCCCAATCCATCACAAAAGAGTCAGCTTTTTGACAGGAAAAGTTGACTCTTTTCCTATTGCTTTTTGATGTTCTGTGTGCTATAATGATAAGGTATGATATTAACATGGCGTAATGTACATTTTTGGCGTTATGCCGTTTGACGGGCTTTTGGAAAAGCCTGATAGAGGAGATTTTTTACCATGGAACAAATGAATCAAGATATGAAGATGATGACGCTTCCCGTTATCCTTTTGAAAAACGATCTGCTTTTACCCTTTGCGGAAGCGACCCTTGAAACCGAAGAAAGACCGATGATTGCAGCGGCTCTTGAAGCCGAGGCGATGGGCGGTTTGGTGCTTGTGGTGCCCGAGCCCGATTCGGATGACCTTTCGGAAGCGCTTTCGGGCTGTGTGGGTACGGTTTCGGAAGTGGGCGAAGTGAAGACCCAACAAGGTCCTCGCGTGAGCATTGCGCTTGAAGGCTATCAGCGCTGTGAGATCATTTCGGTGACGTCGGGCAAGCATTTTGCCACGGCGACTGTGATCATGCACCCCGATCCCGAAGGGGAAGCCGGCGGGGAAGACGAATTTTTGCGCCGCGAGGTTTTGACGCTTTTTCAAGAGTGTGTGAAATACCTCGGCAAGGGCAAAGAGCATATTGCAAGCCGTGTGAGCCGCTGCAAATCGCTTGGTGAAACGGTGGACTGCGTGGCGGCGATCTTACTTGCGCGGCTTCGCGACAAGGTGGATATTCTTGAAGAGATCGACCCGCGCCGCCGTGCGGAGGTGATCTGCTTTAAGCTGCAGCGCGACTTGAAACTTCTTGGCAACGAGATCGGTATTCACCAAAAGGTGAAAGAGAGAATGGACGATCATCAGCGCCAATACTATATGCGCGAGCAGATCAAGGTCTTGCAAGAAGAGCTTGGTGAAGACGAGGGTCAGGACGAAGAGATCGTTGAATACATGAAGCGTATTCTGACGGCGAATTTGCCCGAAGCTGTGACCGAAAAGCTTGTGAAGGAGACAAACAAGCTTTCGAAGATGCCCTATGCGTCTGCCGAAAGCACGGTGATCCGCGGTTATATTGATACCTGCCTTGAACTGCCTTGGCATGAGAAAACGAAAGACAGATTGGAACTGTCATCAGCGAGAAAGATCCTTGACAAAGAGCATTGGGGACTTCAAGAAGTCAAAGAACGTATTCTTGAATTTTTGGCGGTACAAAAGCTGACCGACAGACAGAAGAGCCAGATCCTTTGCTTTGTGGGTGCGCCCGGCGTGGGCAAGACCTCGGTGGCTTCCTCGATTGCACACGCGATGAACCGCAAGTTTGTGCGTGTGGCGCTTGGCGGTGTTCGTGACGAATCGGACATCCGCGGTCACAGAAAGACCTATATCGGATCGATGCCCGGTAGAATTATGAACGCCATGATCGATGCCGGCGTGCAGAATCCTGTAATCTTGCTTGACGAAATTGACAAATTGACAAGGGATTCGCACGGCGACCCGTCCTCAGCGCTGCTTGAGGTGCTTGATCCCGACCAGAACAAAGCCTTCCGCGATCATTTCATTGAACTGCCCTTTGACCTTTCGGACTGTTTGTTCATTGCGACGGCGAACACGCTTGACACGATCTCGCGACCTCTCCTTGACCGTATGGAGATCATTGAACTGAAAACCTACACCCGTTCGGAAAAGCTTGCCATTGCCAAGGGACATCTTGTGCCCAAGGTGCTTGACAAGAACGGACTTACCAAAAAGCAGGTACGCTTCCGCGATGAGGCGATCTTTGAAGTGATCGACCACTACACACGCGAGGCGGGGGTTCGAAACCTTGAAAGAGAACTTTCCTCGATCTGCCGAAAGATCGCGGCTAAAAAAGTGGAAGAGGCTGAAAAAGAGGAAGAAACCAAGAGCCGTATTGTGACGGTGACGGCAAAGGACATCAAAACCTATCTTGGTGCGCCCAAGATCATTGACGATCCTGTGCTTACCGAAGACGAAGTGGGCGTGGTGAACGGTCTTGCCTACACCGAAGTGGGCGGCGAGCTTTTGCGCGTGGAATCGGCTATGATGGAGGGTACGGGCAAGTTAGAGCTGACCGGCTCGCTTGGCGACGTGATGAAGGAATCGGCAAAGATCGCGCTTTCGATCGCGCGTGTACGTGCTGACAAATATCATCTTCCCTCTGATTTTTACAAGACGAAAGACATTCACGTGCATTTTCCCGAGGGGGCTGTTCCCAAGGACGGACCGAGTGCGGGTGTGACGCTTGTGACCTCGCTGATCAGCCGTCTTTCGGGTATTCCTGTGCGTCACGACATTGCCATGACGGGCGAAGTGACCCTTTCGGGCAGAGTGTTTGCCATTGGCGGCCTTCGCGAAAAGACGATGGCGGCTTACAAGAGCGGCATTCGCCGTGTGCTGATTCCTGCCGACAACGCGAAGGATCTTGAAAGACTGGAAGATTACATTAAAAACGATATTGATTTTATTCTTTGCAAAACGGTTGATGACGTGCTTGACAACGCGCTTGTGAAAACATCCGACGAGAAGGCGCTTCACACACCCGTGATCTATGACTGCAAAGTGAAAAGGAGTTCCCATGAAACCGAATATCGTGCGGACAACACTTAAAATCACAGCAGGGCTTGCCTCGCAGTTTCCGAAAGACAGCCGCCCGCAGGTGGCGCTTTCGGGGCGCTCCAACGTAGGCAAAAGCTCGCTGATCAACACCGTGATCGGGCGCAAGAATTATGCGCGAGTTTCGCAAAGCCCCGGTAAGACGGTGACGATCAACTTTTATGATGTGGACGGACAGTTTTATCTTGTGGACCTGCCCGGCTACGGCTTTGCCAAGCGCACCGAGAGCGAAAAGCGCAAGTGGTCGGCTCTGACTGACAGCTATTTTACCGCCGAGGGCTCGTCTGTGACCGCTGTGGCACAGCTTGTGGACTTGAAGGTGGGCTTGACGAAAGACGATGAAACGATGCTGCATTATCTCGGTGAGATCGGCATGCCGCATTTTGTGGTATGCACCAAAGCCGACAAGCCCAACAAGACCGACCGAAAAAAACAGCTTGACAAGATCCTTGCAAGCCCTTACGTTGCCAAAGCGCAGGGTGTTGTACTCTTTTCCTCGCTTTCGGGAGAGGGCAAGGAAGAGGTCATCAAGATGATTTTCGATTCGCTGAACTGATGCTTGATCCACCCGGAGTGGATCGGAAAGGACAGATATGCTTTTAGACCTGATACAGATGGGGGATGTAAGACTCGCCCTGATCGTGTTTTTACTGACCGTACCCTCGATGCTGATCGCCCTGACCTTTCACGAGGTGGCGCATGGCTTTGTGGCGTACAAATGCGGTGACCCGACTGCCAAAAACCTTGGCAGACTGACACTTAACCCGATCAAGCATCTTGACCCGATCGGTACGCTTTTGATGCTGCTTGTCGGCTACGGCTGGGCAAGACCCGTGCCGGTCAATTCGCGTTACTTCAAGAATCCGCGCAAGGGCATGGCGCTGACAGCACTTGCGGGTCCTTTGACCAATCTGATCCTCGGCTTTTTGGGCGTGGCGCTGTATTGGTTCGTCTATTCACTTGCCATCACAAGTTCTTTTGAGCAGGAGGCAGTGTCGCCGATTTTTGAAGCTGTCATTCTGTTTGCTTATTATTTTTCGATGCTGAATCTCACCTTTGCGGTGTTCAACATGATTCCGCTGCCGCCTTTTGACGGCTCGCGCATTTTCCTTGTGTTTCTGCCGCCCAAGTATTACTTCGGCGTGATGAAATACGAGCGCATCATTCTGCTTGTGGTACTTCTTTCGATGTATTTTCTCCCTTGGTCGCCGGTTCACTTGGTGGTGGACTTCTTGTTTAACAAAATGTCGGAGCTTATGATTCTGATCTTATTCTGATAAAGTTTTTGAATGGACGGTTTTCCGTATGGAAGATAACAAACCAAGCTACAAGCTGGAGGTCTTTGAAGGACCGCTGGATCTTTTGCTTTCGCTG
>JAFQNZ010000005.1 GCA_017395715.1 Clostridia bacterium
ACAAAGGATGTAAAGGAAGGGCGCCACCGCGATCACGCTGTCAAAGCGGTCCATCACACCGCCGTGACCGGGGAAAATAAAACCGTAGTCCTTGATGCCGAAATGGCGCTTCACAAGAGAAGCCAAGAGGTCGCCGCAGACCGAAACCACAGCACAGATCACGGCAAGTACGATAAGTACGGCAAAGGCGGCAAGATCATTGAGTCTCAGACCGATGATAAAGCCGTAAATGATCGAAACCACAACCGCAGAGCCGATGCCGCCCACAAAGCCGGCAACCGTCTTTTTCGGCGAAACATCGGGAATCAGCTTGCGCTTGCCAAAGAATCTGCCGAAGAAATAACCACCGATGTCAGGCACCCAAGCAAAAATGAAAGCAAGCAGATAGATCTTCGCGCCAATCGCGCCATCGGGACCAAGGTCACGAAGCAAAACGATCGAAGCCATCGAGAAGGTGACATAAATCGTCATCATAGTGGCAACACAGCTGTTCACCACGGGAATCTTGCCTTTCGAGAAGGTGGCATTGACAAAAGAAAGAAACAGAAGCGCAAAATACACAAACGACATGATGAGGTAATAGCGCTCAGTTCCCTTGTAGGCAAGGCGGGTCAAAAGCGGTGCCGCAAGCGCCACGGTATAGGAAAGAAGCGATGCCACAAGATTCTTGTCAAGAGAGGTGCATTTTAAGATCTCATATACCGCAAACAGCGAAATAAGACCCGCAAAAATCAAAAAGACCCAAAACGGGGTGGTGGAAAAAATACAAAACGGAATAAATAAACCAACGGCAACCACCGATGTGATAATACGCGTTTTCATAATAGAATCGGAAAGTCCTTTCAGTTAAGTTTTGCTTCTTCGGGAAGCGCACCAAAATTGCGCTTGCGCAAGAGGAAAGCCGCGCAGGCTTTGTCGATCTCCTCGGCATTCATATCAGGCCAAAGCGTGTCGGTATAATAAAACTCCGCATACGCCGCCTGCCACAAAAGAAAATTGGAAAGCCGCATTTCACCCGCCGTTCTCACGATCAAGTCGGGGTCGGGAGACGCCGCGGTATAAAGATGCTTACTGATCGTCTCTTCGCTGATCTCTTCCCCGCTCGCAATCACCTCGCGGCAAGCATGCACAATCTCATCTCTGCCGCCGTAGTTGAAGGCAATGTTCAGAATATCGGTATGGTCTTTGGTGATCGTTTCAAGCTTTTCCATCTTGGCAATCAGCTTTTTGGGAAAAACACTTTTGTCACCCAAAAAAACCACACGGATCTGTTTTTCACGAAAACGCTTGATGGCAGTATCAAGATAGGAAGAGAGTAGTCGCATCAAAGCTGAGACCTCGTCTTCGGGGCGGCGCCAGTTTTCGGTGGAAAAAGCATACACCGTCACGTGATGAATGCCAATGTTGTGGCAGTATTCTGCCACCTCTTCAAACACCTTGGCACCTTTTTTGTGCCCTTCGTTACGGCTTTTTCCCTGTCTTGTTGCCCAGCGTCCGTTGCCGTCCATGATGAACGCCATGTGCTGAATCGCACCCGACGCCACAGCTTCTTTGATCCTGTCCTTCATCGCTTTTTCCTTTGCTTTTTGAAATTGTGAAAAAGGGGCTGCCGCATGATGCACCAGCCCCTCATCTAACCAAAGTGAGATGTTAGATCGACATAATGTCGGCTTTTTTCTTATCCACGATCACATCAATGTTCTTGATGAACTTATCGGTAAGATCCTGAATCAGTGTGCCGGACTGCTTTTCTTCGTCCTCGGTCATTTCGGACTTCTTCTTCATGTCCTTACACTTATCCATCGCTTCGCGGCGAATGTTACGAACAGCCACTTTAGCATCTTCGCCCATCTTCACAACCTGCTTGGAAAGCTCTTTACGGCGTTCCTCGGTGAGCTGAGGGAAAGAAAGACGGATCACAGAACCGTCGTTCTGAGGGGTGATGCCCACATCGGAAGCGAGAATTGCCTTTTCGATGGGCTTAAGGGTGCTCTTGTCCCAGGGCTGAATGGTGAGCGTTCTCGCGTCAGCCGCCTTGATCTGTGCAATGTCGCGGATGGGAGTGGGCATACCGTAGTAGTCCACTCTGACCTTGTCAAGAACAGAAGCATTCGCCTTGCCGACTCTGACAGTGCCAAGCTCCTCTTCAAACACAGAAACACTCTTTTTCATTTTCTCTTCATAAGGTTTAACATCGATCTTCATAGTAGTATATCCTTTCCGTATCGTAATCATGTAAATTTTTGACAGGATTTTATTTCTTGGTCAAAAGCGTGCCGAGCTTTTCGCCGTGAATCACACGGAGAATGTTGTCGGGATCGTCAAGACCGAACAGACAAATTTTGAGATTGTTTTCAAGCGCAAATGCCGTTGCCGCGGTATCGATCACGGTGAGATGCTTTTCAAGGATCTCTTCGTATGTGATCGCGTCGATCTTGGTAGCCGTGGGATCAATTCTCGGGTCGGCGGTGTAAACACCGTCGATATTCTTGGCAAATAAAAGCGCATCGGCTTCGATCTGCGCCGCACGGAGAACTGCGCCCGTGTCGGTGGAAAAATAGGGGCTACCCGTACCGCAGCAGAAGATCACAACTTTACCTTCCGAAAGATACTTCACAGCAAGATCCTTGCTGTAATATTCGGCAAACGGCTCGATCTTCAAAGCAGACAGCACCTTGGCATCCACACCGCAAGAAATGAGCGTATCCTGCAGAGCGATCGAGTTGATCGCGGTGGCGATCATACCCATGTGGTCGGCACGTGTTCTGTCCATTTTGCCGCTTTGTCTGCCGCGCCAGATGTTACCGCCGCCAATCACAACGCTGACTTCAACGCCCTCCGCCACAGCCTTTTTGATGGTTTCTGCCACGCGGGTGACAAAATCAAAATCCAAAATGTTATCCTCGCCCTGCATGGCTTCGCCACTGAGCTTCAAAAGAATTCTTTTATATGCTACTGTACTCATTTGGAATGTCCTTTCGGTCTTTCTTTGACAGAAAGACAAAGTTTCATACAGATATATTTTATCTTATTATCACCAATTTGTAAAGGGGTTTTTGAGAAGTTAGATATTTTTTTACAAATTTCTTGTGTGAAGACAAAAAAACACCGCCTGCATAAGCAAGCGGTGCTTTCAAAAATTCAATTAGCCTTTGTTAACCATCTTTGCGATTTCGTCAGCAAAGTTGTCTTCTCTCTTGGCAATGCCTTCGCCCTTTTCGTAGATTACGAAGGACTTAACGGTGATCTTGCCGCCCATAGCCTTGCCTGCCTGGTCAAGGTACTTGCCAACGGTGAGGCTGTCTTCCTTAACGTAGGGCTGGTCGAGGAGGCAAACTCTTTCATAGAACTTGCCGAGCTTACCGGAGAGGATCTTCTTGAGAACTTCTTCGGGCTTGGAAGCGAGCTTGGGATCGTTCTTAGCCTGAGCCATGAGGATTTCCATTTCTTCATCGATAGCAGACTGGGGAACATCTTCCTTCGCAATGTATGCGGGAGGAGAGCCTGCAGCAATCTGAAGAGTGATGTTCTTTGCGGTTTCAGCAAAGTCAGCGTGAGCCTTAACAGCGTCGTCAACGTCGTATGCAACGATAACGCCGGTGTTACCAAGACCGTGGATGTAGGTAGCAACAGTGCCTTCTACGATTACGAAACGGCGGATGGTGATCTTTTCACCGATCTTGAAGATCTGCTCGGTGAGAGAAGCTTCAACGGTGGTATCGCCACCTGCGATGGTGCTTGCCATAAGAGCAGCAAGGTCAGCGGGCTTGGTGGTGATAATGGTCTTGAGGAGTGCCTTAACGTATTCCTGGAAGCTTGCATTCTTAGCAACGAAGTCGGTTTCGGTGTTTACTTCGATCATAGCGGCAACGTCGCCTTCTACGAGGATGTCAACAAGACCGTCAGCAGCAATTCTGCCTTCCTTCTTAACAGCAGCGGAGAGACCCTTTTCGCGGAGGATCTTAACAGCTTCTTCCATGTTGCCGTCAGCTTCAACGAGTGCCTTCTTGCAGTCCATCATGCCGCAACCGGTCTTAGCGCGAAGTTCTGCAACGGCTTTAGCGGTAATCTGTGCCATAGTAATATCTCCTTTAACTTATACGTATTGTTTTTTGCTTATTCAGCGTCGGTAGCTTCAGCTTCTGCGGGAGCGTCTTCGCCCTGTCTGCCTCGATCACAGCATCAGCAAGAACAGAAGAGATGAGCTTGATGGCGCGGATAGCGTTATCGTTACCGGGAATGACATAGTCAGCGTCATCGGGGTCGCAGTTGGTGTCAACGATAGCAACAACCGGAATGCCGAGCTTCTTTGCTTCGAGAACAGCGTTTCTTTCCTTGCGGGGGTCAACGATGAAAATACACTCGGGCAGACCGGGCATTTCCTTAATACCGCCGTAGTTCTTTTCAAGTGCTTCCCTTTCCTTTAAGAGGGCTGCAACTTCCTTCTTGGG
>JAFQNZ010000006.1 GCA_017395715.1 Clostridia bacterium
ATCGATCTCTCTTTGGCGGACCGCATAGCCGATGCGTTCACCGTTCCGGTGGAATACGTGTACGGTAAACCCTATGCCATTACGCATCCGCAAAGCGAATGGACGCCCGAAGAAAAAGAAGCCTACCAAAAGGCAGGCAGCGCCGAAGAAAAAGAGCTTCTCGAATTTCGCTTCGGCAGAGGGGTGTTTGAAGGAAGCGGTGCCACCCTCTCGCGTGAAGGCGGCATCAGCGAAAGCGAGATCAAGGTCGCACTCTTCGGCGGCGACCACGAAGTCAGCGAGGAAATGTGGCAGGAAGTGAAAAACTTCATTGCCTTTGTCAAACAAAAAAAGGATAAGTGATCACGTGAACATTCTGGAAAGCTTGTACCAGCAGGCACACACTTCGGGCATTGCGGTGGAAAACTTCCCCATGCCCAAGGTTTTGTCAACCGCTGTCATGGTGGATGAGCGCTATTATATCGGAATCGACCGCTCACGCCTGGAAACCAGCATCGAAGAAGCCGAATGTCTTGCCCACGAGATTGGGCACTGCGAGACCCATTCGCTTTATGCCTGCGGTGAAAAAGAACGAAAAAAGAGCGAAAAGCGCGCCGAGGAGTGGGCCATTCTGCGCCTTGTTCCCCCAAAACGCTTTGAAGACGCTTGCAAAAACGGCTGCCGCGAGGTCTGGGAATTTGCCGAAGAATTAAATATCACCTGCCCCTTTGCGGCAAAAGTCATGGCATATTACCTAAAACAAACATAATCGCCCGTAGGGGAGGATATTATCCTCCCGCAAACAAACAGATATAACAAACAACATTTGATTCGTCACAAAAACGCTTGTTTGTAGGGCGGGCGGCTTGCTCCCGCCGCTTTCAAACGCAGCTATTTTCACTTCACCTGCTTAAATGCGGGAGGATAATATCCTCCCATACAACCAAATTGAAACACACTCCGCAATTACCACGATATCAAAAAGAGGTACAACCATGAACAAGATCTGGACTGCGGGCGAGCGCGCCCGCGTGGCACTGAATCTCGGCAAACCCGATGAGATCCCCACATTCGAGCTCGAATTCCAACTTTCCGAAGAGTTTTTCGGCTACCCGCTCGACGATCCCCGTCTGCACGGCAGCGCCCGCGCATCCCTTTCTGCCAAAGAGATCGAACAAGCCGCCATTGATCTTGCCGATAAATACGCGCGCGTGTACGGCAATAAGACCGCCATCGAAATGGGCGGCTCGGTGCTGTCAGGCGACCCTGTCAAGGATGCCAAGCCCGGTCTTGACTACGCCATCATACCGGTCTATTGCCCCGAATGGTGGGATGTTACCTCGCCTGTCAATATCGCGTTCCGCAAGCGCCTGCGCGAGCATTTCGGCAATACCCGACTCTTCGGCGGTCACGGTGACGGCACGTTTGCCATCCCCTCGGGCAGCGATATGTACGAATTTGTTTACCGCATTGCCGATGAGCCCGAAGAGGTCTTAAAACAAGCCGAAACCATGGCGAAAAACGCCATCGAAGCCAATAAACGCCAGCACGAAGCGGGACTTGACGTTGCCCTTCTCTGCTCCGACTATTGCTATAATTCGGGGCCGTTCCTTTCCCCCGCCATGTTCGATGAATACATCACCCCCTTCCTTGCCATGATCTGTAAAGTCGGCAGAGAAGACGGTATGTTCATGATCAAGCATACCGACGGTAACATCATGCCGATCATTCAGTCGCTTGTTGATGCAGGCCCCCACGCCTTGCACTCGATCGACCCGATGGCAGGCGTCGATATCCGCGAGGTCAAGCGCCTCTACGGCAATCAAGTTGCCCTCTGCGGTAATGTACACTGCGCAGCACTCCAAACAGGCACCGAAGAAGAAGTCATCGCCAGCGCCGAGTACTGCTTAAAATACGGTGCCGAAGGCGGCGGCTACCTCTTCGCCACCAGCAACATTCCCTTCAAAGGCATGCCCCCCGAACGCTACGACCTCATTCTCGATATTTGGAAAAAGAGAAGAAAATACGATACATAACACCACCAAAAGCGCGGCATAGGTTGCTGTGCTTTTGATTTTTCAAGAAAACCGACAAAACACAAAAAATATTGACATTTTTGGCAAATATGATATAATAATTTCAGAGCTCTTCATCATCTCCCAACCTACGTAATATTTCTTAGGAGGAAAACGAACATGAAAAAACTCATTTTGGTTCTCTTGCTTTTACTTGTACCCATCATATTAACTGCCTGCCAAGGCAATGAGACGGCAACCTCCGCACCGCCTTCGGTAAGCGACACACCCTCAACCACCGCACAACCAACCGTTATCACAACCGCAATAACCACCACCCAAACAAGCCTTGCAACCACCACCCAAACACCGTCCACCACAACGCCCGAACCGGATGACGGCATGATCCGAGGCGGGTTCGCCGCAGACGGCGGATTGGTTGAAATTCCTTTTGTAATTGCCTACGAAATGCCGGCAGAATGTTCTGTGCTGGCTGATGCTTATCCCATCATCCTCTCGTTTGGATGTTCACTCGCCACACTCCAAAATCCAAACAGCTTAAACGGACTTGAAATCGAACTCATTTTGGAAACTCGGGACCAAACTCTTCTGCACAGCTTCAAACGCTTTGACGCGGCAGAAATGCGCGAGAAGAATTACACCTACCAACCCGTTACAGAAGAAGATAGCGCGCGCTACGTTTTCGCACACAGCGAAACCTTTGAGGTTCCCGCTTCCGTCTTTATGTCCGATAGCAGCCTTGCCCAGACACTTTACTTTACCGCAAAATGCTACCGAAACGGCGAGCCATTCACTCAAAACAGCACACTCTTCGCCTGTGAAAGAGTCGGAAACGCCATCGTTTTCCGCAGCTTCGACCCATAATCAAAAAGGGACAGAGAAATTCTCTGTCCCTATCTTTTTTATTCTGCAGCCTCAACCTTAACCGCTACGATCAAGCCTTCCTTGTTATCACCCGAAATGGTGTAGGTCGCATTCTCGCCCAGCAAAACCACCGTGTAGTGTCCGATGCTGTCACTCTGCGAGAACTTCACGTAAGAAAGCTTCCAAGTATCCTCACCAACCGTTGCCGAAGTCACAGTGCCTGCCTTGATGGCGTCAATGTAAGCTTCAAGCGAACCTGCCTCTTTGATACCGGACGAGTGGATCGTGCCAACGTAACGAAGCTGACCTGCGGCGTTGTTTTCGTCACCCACAAGACCTTCGTAGATAAAGCCGTACTTGGCGGCAGTTTCGGCAAACCACTTGTCGTAGGTCACCATTTCGCCGTTCAGCGAAACCTTAAAGCCGTTGTAGTTAAGACCGTAAGTCACGTCGTTGTCAAAAATGCGAAGCTTCAATACGTTACCTGTGATAAACGCACTCGTCACGTCAGCAGAATCTTTGGTATAGCCTTCCACAATAAAAGGCTTGTCTGTGCCGGCAGCCGCGTCAAAGGTCTGAATCAAAGCCGCAAGCGCTGCAATCGCTTCGTTGCGAAGGAAGTGCTTGTTGTCAACCGTTCTGAACATAGAGGAAATGTGTGTATAGCCGCGTCTGATCGCTTCATCGGCAGTCATGTTTTCGTCACCGTCAAACGGTGCTACAATGCTCGCATCGTACACGTTGTTTTCGTTAATATTCAAAAGAAGACCGAGGTGTACCGCATCGCCTACCAGAGAAAGCTTTCCGCTTGCATCTGCCTTTTCGGTCGAAGGCGCAATCGGCTCTGCGGGAAGCTTCGGCGCTGTGGTCGAAGTGATAGGCGTTGTATCCGAAGCAGGCGCATCCGACGAAGAATCGGGCGTTGTGCCGGATGTTGCCGAGGGCGTTGAAGTGGGTGTTGTGCCGGGCACGGTCGAAGTGGAATCGGGAGTGGTGCCTTCGGTCGAAACTGCCGTTGTGGTAACGGTCGAATTGTTGTTCGTCACCGCAGGAGTCTTTCCCGAAGTTTCAGGGGTGCTGCCAGAGCCTTCCACTGAAGAAGATACCACGCCGGTGGATGTCACCGCAGGAGTCTCGTCTCCGCATGAGCAGGAAACAAGCGCTGCTGTCAAGAAAACTGTAACAGCAAGCAGAGTCAATAAAATCACAATTTTTTTCATATTGTTTTCATATCCTTTCTCAAACAAACATATTGCTATGTTAGCACAAAAGAAACACAAAGTCAATACGAAAATTTGAATCTTTCTTCCGATTTTGAAAAGACTTAAAACAACCAACATAAAACACTCCCATTGCCTCAGCAATAGGAGTGTTTTATCGCATTAAGCGGTATAATCGGTTACGTCTTGACTGACAAGATCTCCTTTAGCGTCGTAACGGGAGACGATCTCCTTTACAAGCTCGCCATCTTCGTCATACTCGCTCTCGAACACGGTTTTGTTCAATACATTTCCCTTTTCGTCATACTCAATCATCGTA
>JAFQNZ010000317.1 GCA_017395715.1 Clostridia bacterium
GGGCTCGAACCTATGACCCTCTGCTTGTAAGGCAGATGCTCTCCCAGCTGAGCTATGCCCCCATATCGCGCTTCTTGCGGCGACGTGTGTAATTATAGCACGCTGTTTTCCTTTTGTCAATACCTTTTTTAAAAATTTTTTCAATTTTTTTTCGAAAAATTCGACACTTTTATTATTGTTGAAACTTGCCAATATTTCCAAATTTATTTGTGCAAAATCACATGATTTTCTTTCTTTTTTCGACAAGTGCTTACAGGTCTCTTGACAAGCAGACTCGCTTATGTCACAATAAAAACACAATCTGTCAAAATTTTTTAAAATTTTTCCTTCGCCTGTCATATTTCGGGTGCAAAATCCGTCTTTAAGAGTGAAAGGACCTTTCCCTTTGAAAAGAGGTGACAACATGAAAGATGATCAAATCGTAGCTTTGTTTTGGGAGCGCTCGCAGGATGCCATTACGGAAAGTGAAGCCAAGTACGGCAACTACTGCCATGCGATCGCCTACAACATTCTCTCTTTGCGCGAAGATGCCGAAGAATGTGTGAATGACACATGGCTTGCCGCGTGGCAAAGCATTCCGCCGCAGAAGCCGAAGCTCTTGTCTTCGTTTTTTGGCAAGATCACGCGCAACTTGGCGATTGACCGTCTTTCGTTTGTCTTGGCAAAAAAACGCAAGGGGCAAGCGCTGACGCTTCTTGAAGAGCTTGCCGAAACCTTACCCTCTCATGCGAGTGAGGACGTTATGGTGGACGAGATCCTTTTGAAGGATTCTCTCAATTCCTTTTTGCGCACCCTTCCCCAAGAGACGAGAAACATCTTTTTGCAACGCTACTTTTACTGCCGTGACGTAAAGGCAATTGCCGAGGAATTTTCGCTACCCGAAAACAACGTATCGGTGATACTCTACCGCACACGCAAAGCTTTGAAAACTTACCTTGAAGAGCGCGGCGTTGCGCTCTGAGCCTGACAGATTGGAGGACACATGATATGAAAGAAGAAAAAATGCTGCGCGCCTTTTCGCTGGTGGACGATGACCTTGTGGAAAACGCCGCGCCAAAACCAAAAAAGCCGAAGATTCCCCTTGGGTGGAAGCGGCTTGCCTATATTGCCGTTGCCGCATCCTTGATGCTGGTGATTCTTTTGCCCCTACTGTTTGGCGGCGGGCATGAAAGCGTGCCTGTGTCAACGACTATGGACGACGAGCCTGTGGATTCTGTGCCTGTGGAAACCCCGTCTGCGCCCGCTGTTACTGTCCCCGCTGTCACTGCGTCCTGCACAACATCTGCGCATTCGAACAGTCCGAGCCCGCTTGATGCGTACAAGGACAGCGAATACTTTCCTTTGATAGAAAAGCTTGACAAGTATCTTCAAGATGTCAACGATATTCACCAAGTTGTGCCCAATCAGCCCTCATCGCCAACAATACCGGGGGATGATTCCAATGACGGTCTGCCAGATGATATTCCCGCCGATCAGCTGCAACGCATGATTGGAGCCGACCGCATCAAACAGACCGATACGCACATCTTTTTTCTGAAGAACAAAAAGCTCGAAGCGTACACCGCTATGGGGTCTGATACAAAATGCGTGGGCTCGTATGATGCAGAAGGCGCGACTGCGTTTTATCTGCTTGACGAAGGCAACAAGATTCTTTTGCTTCGCTCTACCACGCTCCGCACAACTCTTGTGCTGCTTGACGTCAGCGATCCTACCGCTATGAAGGAACTTCGGCGCGTGAGGATCACGGGCAAGATCTCTTATTCTTATATGACCGACGACGGTTTTCTTTTGGGCACCAATTATACCGTTTGGGAAAAACCGTCCTATGACATTCCCTCAAGCTTTGTTCCGTATATGGAATATGACGGCGGGGCGGCAAACCATCTTCCGATGGAAGATATCCTTATGACAACCGAGGATCTCTTGGGTCTTGATTATGCGGTGCTGTATTCGCTCGATCCCGAAACGCTTGAGCTGCAAAGCCGCAAAGCTTTTTTGGATACGGCAAGTACAATTTATGTGTCGAATGAGCATGTTTTTGTTGCCAAGGCGTACCGTGACAGACAACCTTCGAAGAATAAGAATGTGAGCGACATCCGTTGTCTTTCTTACCAAGACGGTGTTTTGGCGTATAAAGGTATGGTGACGATTGACGGTCATCTTACAGGACCGTACAGTATTGATGAAAAAGACGGCATTTTGCGCGTGGTGACCGAAATGGGATATTACACGAACCGTTATGATGAGAACTATAATCGCATAACCTATGTCGGTGCAAGCCTGTACTGTGTGTCGCTTGATACTTTCGAAGTATTGGCAAGTGTTGAGGAGTTTTCTCCCAACGGAGAATCTGTGGAGTCGGTGCGCTTTGACGGTGATCGCATCTACGTTTGCACGTCACTCAGCTCTATCTTGTCCTCTCCTCTATTCTTCCTTGATCTTTCGGATCTTTCCAATATTACCTGCCAAAGCACAGGCGTGACCGGCGGTTACTCGTCTTCTTTGGTTCAATTTGGAAACGGCGATATTCTCGGTATTGGCTATGATGCTCGGGACATCACCAAAGGAGAACCTCTCAAGATAGAAGTTTACCGCGTGGAGGGTGATAACGCGGTGTCGGTGGATCGCTATTTGGTTGAAAATGAA
>JAFQNZ010000318.1 GCA_017395715.1 Clostridia bacterium
CATGGCAGGCAATACCGAGATCACCGAAGAAAACGAAGATTTTGCCATCTTCATGAAAGCGCTCAATACCGTCACCGTCTCCCTCTGCCGCATGATCGCAGGCGACGGCGAAGGCGCAACCAAGCTGCTTGAATGCTCAGTCACAGGGGCGCTTGACGAGAAAAACGCCAAGACCGTTGCCAAGAGCGTCATCTGCTCATCCCTCTTGAAAGCCGCCATGTTCGGTGCGGATGCCAACTGGGGACGCGTTCTTTGCGCCATCGGCTATTCGGGCGCATCGGTCGATGTTTCCAAAGTCGGCGTTTCGTTCATCAGTAACAAAGGCAAGATCACGGTCTGCGAAAATGGCGCAGGCATCGATTTTTCGGAAGAGACTGCCAAAGAAATCTTACTTGAAAAAGAAATCGAGATCGCCATCACACTCGGTGACGGCACCGCCTCTGCAAAAGCCTGGGGATGCGACCTCACCTACGACTATGTGAAGATCAACGGCGACTACCGCACATAAACAGTAATAAGGACAGAGAGTAACCATGGACAATCATCTTTTTTCCAATCACGAGCGCGCCGAGGTCTTGACCCAAGCGCTCCCCTATATCAAACGCTACAACGGCAAAATCGTTGTGGTGAAATACGGCGGCAACGCCATGATCAACGAGCAGTTAAAACAGCAGGTCATGGAAGACATCGTGCTTCTGTGGCTGATCGGCGTTAAGATCGTGCTGGTACACGGCGGCGGCCCCGAAATCAGCGAAATGATGGATAAGCTCGGCAAAAAGCCCACCTTTGTGAACGGCCTGCGCGTCACCGATAAGGAAACTGTCGATATCGTGCAAATGGTGCTGGCAGGAAAGGTCAACAAGACCCTTGTTAACCTGCTCGAAATGAAGGGCGGCAAAGCCATGGGTATTTCGGGTATGGACGGCAGACTCATCGAAGCCAAAGTGAAAAATCCCGAGCTCGGCTACGTCGGCGAGATCACCAAGATCCATATCAACCCCGTGCTCGACCTTCTTGAAAAAGGCTACATTCCCGTTATTTCCACCCTCGGATGCGACAAAAAAGGCAACGCCTACAACATCAACGGCGACACCGCCGCGGCATACATCGCAGGCGCAATGAACGCTGAAAGACTGATTATGATGACCGACATCGACGGTATTTTGCGCGACAGAAACGATCCCACCACCCTGATCCGCGAGCTCACCACCATCGAAGCCAAACAGCTTGAAAAAGACGGCATCATTTCGGGCGGTATGATCCCCAAGGTAGAATGCTGTATCAAAGCCATCAGCGAAGGTGTTAAAAACGTAACCATCATGGACGGCAGAGTTTCGCACGCCATTCTGATGGAACTCCTCACCAACGAAGGTGCAGGTACCATGGTTACCAACGAAATACATAAGAGATAAGAATATGAAAACGATTACACAAATTGACAATGAATACGTTGCCCATACATACAAGCGTTTTCCGGTTGAGATCGTGTCCGGCAAAGGCTCTGTTCTTTACGGCTCGGACGGCAAACGCTATATCGACCTCGGCTCCGGCATCGGCGTGACCGCCTTCGGCATTGCCGATGATACTTGGAATAACGCCGTGATCGAACAGCTCGGCAAGGTTCAGCACACCTCGAACCTCTACTACACCGAGCCTTGCGCCCGCCTTGCCATGATGCTTTGTGAAAGGACAGGCATGAAGCGCGTCTTCTTCTCCAATTCGGGTGCCGAAGCCAACGAATGCGCCATCAAGGTGGCAAGAAAATACGCGTTTGACAAAAAAGGCATCACCGAGCCTGTGATTTTAACGCTCGTGAACAGCTTCCACGGCAGAACCCACACCACCCTTGCCGCCACGGGTCAGGAAGTCTTCCATAAACACTTCCAACCCCTCACCCCCGGCTTTGTGCATCTGCCCGTGGGTGACATCGATGCCCTTACCGAAGCGGTCAAAAACCACCCCGTTGCAGGCATCCTCATCGAATGCGTGCAAGGCGAGGGCGGTGTCAACAAACTCCCCTGTGACTATGTTGCCGCCATCAAAGCCATCTGTGAAACCGAAGATATTCTTTTGATGGTGGACGAAGTGCAAACAGGCAACGGCAGATGCGGCACGCTGTACGCCTATATGCAGTACGGTATCACCCCCGACGTGGTTTCCACCGCCAAAGGCCTTGGCGGCGGCTTGCCGATCGGCGCAACGCTTCTTGCCGATAAGGTCAAGGATACGCTCGGTTACAGCGACCACGGCTCCACCTTCGGCGGCAACCCGATTGCCGCGGCGGGTGCTTGCAGCATTATAAAGCGCCTTGACGAAGATTTTCTTGCCGAGGTAAAACAAAAGAGCGACTACCTCTTTGAAACATTTCAGAACGCCAAAGGCATCAAAGCCGTTTCGGGCATGGGACTTATGATCGGCCTTGAAACCGAAAAGCCCGCTTCCGAAGTGCTTGCCGCTTGCATGGAAAAAGGTGTTCTCTGCCTCACCGCCAAAACCAAGCTGCGCCTTTTGCCCGCTCTCAACATTCCGATGGATATCTTAAAAGAAGCGGTAAGCGTAATTCTCGATGCTTGCCAATAAACCCCAAAAGGAGATTGCAACATGAAAAACAGAAGCTTTTTGAAACTTCTCGATTATACCCCCGAAGAGATCACCTCTCTTCTTGACTTTGCCGATAGCCTCAAAGCAAAGAAAAAAGCAGGCATTCCCCACCGCCTATGCGAGGGCAAGAACATTGCGCTCGTGTTTGAGAAGACCTCAACTCGTACCCGCTGTGCCTTTGAAGTGGCGGCGGCTGACCTGGGTATGCACCCGGTTTACCTCGATCCCCAAGGCTCGCAGATCGGCAAAAAGGAATCGATCGCCGACACCGCGCGCGTGCTTGGCAGAATGTTCGATGGTATTGAATACCGCGGCTTCGGTCAGGAGATTGTGGAAGAACTCGCCGCCTATGCCGGCGTGCCGGTTTGGAATGGCCTTACCAATGAATACCACCCCACACAGATCCTTGCCGACTTTATGACCATCCGCGAAAAGTTCGGCACCCTTTCGGGCATTAAGCTTGTGTATATGGGTGATGCCCGTTATAACATGGGTAACTCTTTGATGGTCGGCTGCGCCAAGATGGGTATGCACTTTGTTGCCTGCGCGCCCAAGGCGTATTTCCCGAATGCAGACCTCGTTGCCGCTTGTCAAGACGTCGCCAAAGAAACAGGCGCGATTCTCGAATTCATCGAAGACCCCAAAGTTGCCACCAAGGGCGCACACGTGATCTACACCGACGTGTGGGTTTCGATGGGCGAGCCTGCCGAGGTATGGAAGGAAAGAATCGAAGCCCTCTCGCCCTACGCCGTGACCCGTGAACTCATGGAAAACGCAGGCAAACAGTGCCGCTTCATGCACTGTCTCCCCGCTTTCCATGACTTAAAAACCGTCATCGGCCTTGATATTTACAAAAAATTCGGTCTTACCTCGATGGAAGTCACCGACGAGGTGTTTGAAAGCGATGCCTCCATCGTATTCGACGAAGCCGAAAACCGTATGCACACCATCAAAGCCGTGATGGCAGCCACCCTCGTGGGAATCGAAGAATAAGGTAAAACAGACAGAGATCGTTTGCATTCTCTGTCTGTTTTTGCTGTCATAGCGCAAGTTGACAAACCGCACGGCGTATGCTATACTAAAACAAATCGTAGAAAGGAGTGCGAATATGGAGCTTCAACAGGCGCTTGCCAATCTGCAAAAAGCCAAAATCACGCAAAAGAAACGGCAACGGCGTTCCTTGTTCATTGCCGTTCCCATCGGTGTTGTCATTGGTTTTTTAATCGTTTTTGGGGAAGATTATTTCTTTGGCAGCAAGGATGGAGATGCCTTTCTCTTTCTCTTAGCCCTGCCCCTTCAGTTGATTCTGCATGAACTCGGGCATCTTGTGTTCGGGCTTGCTTTGGGTTACCGCTTTGTTTCGTTCCGCGTCTTCGTGTTTGCTTTCTATAAAAAGGATGGAAAACTGCGCTTCGGTCGCTACCGCGTACCGGGCACCATGGGGCAATGCCTGATGTGTCCCACCAAAGACGATGACGCAATGCCTTACCGCGCTTTGCTTCTCGGCGGTGTTCTTGTCAACGCTGTGACATCGCTTCTCTTTGTCATCCCGCTTGTTTTCTGTTATCACATCCCATTTTTGCGCGATCTTTCAATCGGCATGATCCTGTGGGGTATCGCCCTTGCTTTTACCAACGGCATCCCCCAAAAAAGCGGAGCTATTGCCAACGACGGCTATCACGCCAAAACACTCCCCAAAGATCGCGCGGCAAGAAGCATCTTTTTCAATCAGCTACGCATTTCTGCCGCCATAACCGAGGGAAAGCGTCTTTTTGAAATGCCGAAAGAATGGTTTATCCCGCCCCAAAACGACCCCAATGATTCGCTTTGTACCTCACTTTCTATGATGGAAGCCGAGCGCGAGATGGATCTTGCCAAGCTTGATGATGCAGAAACAATTCTTCTTAAACTTGCTGCCCGTGGCGAAAATCTGCCCGAAGCGATCTTGAATGCTATCCTCTCCGAGCTTTTGTATCTGGAAATGGTGGGTAAGCACCGCCGTGATGTGATCGAAATGCTACGGTTCGAGCTTGACCGCTATTTGAAAACCACGCAGAATTCGTTTACCACCTTACGCATTGAGATCACCTACCACTACCTGTTCACGGGAGACCTTGAAACGGTACACCGTCTTGAGAAAAAATTTGAAAAACTGAAAAAGCACTTTCCCTTTACAGGTGAAGTGACGCGCGAAGCGTTGCTTGTTTCTTACCCAAAAGCGCTTTACAATCGTTGGCGTGATTCTGCACACAGTTGACAAACAGATATTTTTCTGTTATACTCTTAGTTAGTACCCGCCGCAAGAGCGGCAGAACGGAGGCACTATGAAAACAGCCATTAAAGTATTTTTAATCTTATCCTATGTCGGAGCAGGTCTTACAGCCCTTGGAAGTCTATCTTATCTTGCAGAAGGTGACACCGCAATCGGCATTGCCCAGCTCGTCAACGCCGCTATTGTGGTAGCAGTATCAATCATCGCGCAAAAAAAGCTTGCCACAGCCACCTGTCGCAGAGATCTGCTCGCCATCGGCATCTTCACCCTGCTGTTTAGCAGTCTGATCGCAGGCATTCTCATGCTCTGCATCTCCGACCGCGAGCTTATGCCGAAAAACCAGCAGTTTAATCCTTACGGTAATCCCTATAACAATCCCTACGGCTCACCTTACGGCAATCCCTACTCAAACCCCTATAACGGTCCCTACGGCGCCCCTTACGGCGGTCAGTACCAAAACGGCGGTCAGTACCAAAACCCGAACGGACAGCAGCAGTATAACCCCTACGGTCAGCAACAGTACAATCCCAATGGTCAGCAACAGTACAATCCCAATGGCCAGCAACAGTACAATCCGGGTAACCAATACCAAAATCCCGGTAATACCTAC
>JAFQNZ010000319.1 GCA_017395715.1 Clostridia bacterium
CCTTCTTGAAATAATCACCTTATTGTCAGAAGAAATGATCCATGCATAAACCACAAGGTGATATTCATGAATACCAAGGTCATGCTTGCCGCGCACAGCGATTCTGCCTTTGATCGGAAGATAGTCTTCCCCATAAACATCCCACACCTCATGCATAGCGCTCACCCCTTTCAGCTATCTTGCAAAGCAATACAGACGCACTCTGACAAGATTTTCCAATATATTTTAGCATATTTATTCATCATTGTCAAGGTAACACCGAAAAAAATAAAAACTTTACGGCATTTTTCGCCATTTTTTCTGCAAACTCTGTTATACCGTAATATCACTTCGCAAAATCTCGCGTCTCACCGAACGAAGGAAATCACAAGATGCGGCAAAGCGGTCGATCTCCTCAGGCGTCAAATCAAGCTCAACAACACGCTTGATTCCTTCTCTTCCGATCAAGCACGGTACACCCACATATACATCATCTTCCCCGTATTCACCGGAAAGCATGGCTGAAACAGTCAGAATGCTTCGTTCGTTCGAAAGCATGGCTCTCACGATACGAAGAATCGAAAGACCAATGCCGTAATAGGTCGCACCCTTTGCCTCAATGATCGCCTGTGCCGCTGTCCGCACATTTTTCTCGATCTCATTGAGATCCGAAAGGCAGAACTGATTTTCATCACTTTGACAAATCGAAAGCACGCTTTTGGTGGAAATATACGCCTGTGACCAGGGAACAAACTCGGAATCCCCATGCTCACCCATGACATACGCATGCACATTGCGGGGATCTACGCCAAAATAACTGCCGATCTCATAGCGAAGTCGCGCGGTATCAAGTGTTGTTCCCGTTCCAATTACACGAGAAGACGGGAAACCCGATCGGCGTCTGACAATATCGGTCATAATGTCCACAGGATTTGTCGCAATCAAAAAAATGCCGTCAAACCCGCTTTTGCATACCGAATCGGTAATCGAAGACAGAATACGCGCATTGCGGCGAAGAAGCGCAATGCGCGATTCCCCTGGCTTTTGTGCCACGCCTGCAGCAATCACCACAATATCAGCATCGGATAACGCATCGTAATCGGCGGCATAGATCTTCATGTTTCCGCCTGAAAAAGCGAGCCCATGATTTAAGTCCATCGCTTCGCCCTCTGCTCTTTTCTCATCAATATCCACGATGACAAGCTCATCGCACACATGGCTGTACACAAGCGCATATGCAAAAGACATCCCCACCATGCCTGCACCGACAATGGCAATTTTCCGTCTGTCCGAATAATACTGCATAGATCCTCCCAAATGCCAAAGAGAAAACCTTCGGCAAAAAGCTGTTTTTCAACAGTTTTCCACGCGAAGGTTTTTTTATGCAATTTATCACTTGTTCAACAGCAAAAGATTCCTTAAAACTGTCTTCTTTCCGCGCCAGGAATAGGCACGCCGAGCAAAATCTTCTTCACTCATGGTCTCAACCGTCTCACGTGTCAGATGCGCGATCAAGTCTTCTTTGAAATAGGCAAGCGGCGTGATCTCGGCTTTTTGCGAATGCGGACACACCTCTTGGCAAATATCGCACCCCCACACCGAGCCGAGCGACAAGATTGCATCTTCCTCTTTCCTTGTGAAGTCACCTTTTTTCTGCGTCAAGGCGGAAAGACAAATCTCTTTTTTGGGGCAGGATGCCACACAAAGACCGCATTTTTCACATTCACGCACGGCAAACGATGAAAGCGTACCAATCTCGTGATATGGAATGTTTGTCAAAAACTCGCCAAGAAATACGTACGAGCCGTACCGTTCGGTGATCAGCAGACGATTCATACCAAGCATTCCGAGTCCTGCCTTGGCGGCAGCTTCCCTCTCGTCGATTGGAGAATTGTCGGCAAACGCGGCAAATTCAGCCGCAGGATAGAGTTTTTGAAGCTCGGTCTTTACCGCATCGGAAAAATCGCGAAAGAATAAATGGTAATCCTTTGCCACCGCATAACGCGAGAGATTGCGCTCGGGCAATTCCCCCGCGTAATACGGAATAGCAAACATGATCACACTCTGCGGTGCAAAAGACAGCTGATCGATTTTTCTCTGAAACAAGATCTTAGCTTCTGAAAACGGAATCGCTTCGGCATACACAATGCCGTGCTCGGCAAATACCTGCCGTAAAGCTTCCACCATAATCAGCGCGCTTTGGTGCGGATCTCTTCCAAAACTTTCAGGAAGAACTCATCCTGCGTCATGGCGCCGAGATCGCCCTTGTCGCGCGAGGTAACCGAAACAGTGCCGTTTTCCACTTCCTGTGCGCCGATGACAATGCGGTAAGGCACTTTGCCAAGGCGGGCTTCACGGATCTTGTAGCCGATGGTTTCGTTTCTGTCGTCCACTTCCACGCGCATACCTGCGGCAGAAAGCTTTTCGGCGAAGGCATGAGCATAGTCGTTCTGTTCCGTGCCGATGGGCAAAATCTTAACCTGTACAGGCGCAAGCCATGTCGGGAACGCACCCGCGTACTTTTCAATGAGAAGCGCAAGGGTTCTTTCATAGCAACCGATCGAGGTACGGTGAATGATATAAGGATTCTTCTTCACACCGTCGCGGTCAACATATTCCATGCCGAATTTTTCCGCAAGCATCTGGTCGATCTGAATGGTGATAAGCGTATCTTCCTTGCCGTACACGTTGCGAATCTGAATATCAAGCTTCGGGCCGTAGAACGCCGCTTCGCCAATACCAACCTTGTACTTAACGCCAAGCTTGTCGAGAATACGCTTCATCATACTCTGTGCTTCATCCCACTGCTCAGGTGTGCCAATATACTTTTCGGTATCGGCAGGATCCCACTGCGAGAAACGGTAGCTGACGTCTTCAAAAAGACCGAGCGTCTTGAGCATGAAGGTGGTCAAGTCAAGGCAAGCTTCAAATTCCGATTCAAGCTGTTCGGGAGTACACATCAAGTGACCTTCCGAAATGGTGAACTGACGCACGCGGATCAAGCCGTGCATTTCACCCGACGATTCGTTACGGAAAAGCGTCGAGGTTTCATTATAGCGCAAGGGCAGATCGCGATAGGAACGACCCTTGGTGAGATATGCCTGATATTGGAAGGGGCAAGTCATGGGACGGAGCGCAAACACTTCCTTGTCCTTTTCTGCATCGCCGAGAACAAACATACCGTCGCGATAATGGTC
>JAFQNZ010000320.1 GCA_017395715.1 Clostridia bacterium
ACCGCCGCGGCACCATGGAAGCGGCAAATGCGCTTTACGGCGTTACCATGCAGGAGAGAGGTGTTTCCAAACTGCTTTCGATCAATATGAACGATATCGAGAAAAAGATCGGTATCAAACTCGATACACAATCCACCTGATAAGGAGACTTTCCCATGGGATTTTTTGAAAAACTGAAAAACGGGCTTTTCAAAAGCCGCAATTCCTTCTTTGGAAAAATCAGAACCCTTTTCCAAAGCGGCGTTGACGAAGACACCATCGAAGAACTTGAAGAAATGCTGATCTGCGCCGACGTCGGCATGGAAGCCACCGAAGAGATTCTTGAAAAACTGCGTACCGTCACCAAAGAAAATAAGATCAAAGACCCCGATGCCGCCGTCGATGCGCTCAAAGCGATTCTGATGGAAACACTCGGCGAAACCGCACCCTTGAAGCTTGACACCACCCCCTCGGTCATCCTCGTCATCGGCGTCAACGGTGTTGGCAAGACCACAAGCATTGCCAAGATCGCCAATGTATTGAAACAGGATGGCAAAAAGGTCATCCTCGCCGCAGGCGATACCTTCCGTGCAGGCGCGATCGAACAGCTTGGCGTATGGGCAGACCGCGTTGGCGTCGATCTGATTCGTCAGAGTGAAGGCTCTGACCCTGCCGCTGTGGTATTTGATGCCGTACACGCCGCCAAAAAGAGAAATGCCGACGTCTTGATCGTTGACACCGCAGGCAGACTCCATAACAAGAAGAACCTGATGAACGAACTTGCCAAGATCAACCGCGTCATCGACCGCGAGCTTCCCGATGCGGCACGAGAAACCCTTCTCGTGCTTGACTCCACCACAGGTCAAAACGCTGTCAACCAAGCGGTTGAATTCAAAAACGCCGCTAATATCACAGGTCTTGTCCTCACCAAACTCGACGGCACAGCCAAGGGCGGCATCATCTTCTCGATCAAAAACAAACTCAACATTCCGGTGCGCTTTGTCGGTGTCGGCGAAGGCGTTGACGATCTTCAGCCCTTCAACCCCAAAGAATATGTCGATGCCCTGCTCGATTAAAACATTATGAAAATTGTACTTGCTTCCAATAACCAAAAGAAAATCAAAGAGATCAAAAGCATCCTCACCCGTATCGGCTGTGAATATGAGGTTCTTTCACTCGACGCCATCGGCTTTCATAACGAGATCATCGAAGACGGAAGCACGTTTGAAGAAAACGCGCTTATCAAAGCAAGAACCGTATCTGCCCTCGGTTATATCGGCATTGCCGACGATTCGGGACTGTGTGTGGATGCCTTGAACGGCGAGCCGGGCATTTATTCGGCGCGCTACGCAGGCGAGCCGTGCGACGACGCCAAGAACAACGAAAAAATTCTCAAAGCACTTGATGGCAAAGAAGACCCCGAAAGAAGCGCCGCCTTTGTTTCGGTGATCGCTTGCACACTGCCAAACGGCAAACACTTTACCGTAAGAGGCGAATGCAAAGGAAAGATGCTCAAGACTCCGCAAGGCGAGAGTGGCTTCGGTTACGATCCGCTCTTTATGCCGGAAGGCTTTGAAAAGACCTTTGCCGAGCTTTCCTTTGATGAAAAAAACGGCATCAGCCACCGCGGACGCGCCCTTGAAGCGTTTGCCGAAATTTTCCCCGCTTTTATCAGCGAAAACTAACCTGACCGAAAGGACTCCTCATGACAAGCAAACAAAGAGCCTACCTCAAAAAACTTGCCACCAATCTCGATACCATTTTCCAAATCGGCAAGGGTGATATCAGTGAAAACATGGTCATTCAGATCTCCAATGCCCTCGAAGCGCGCGAGCTGATCAAACTCCGTGTCCTTGACAACAGCCTCTATTCGGCAAGAGAAGCTGCCGAAGAAATCGCCGCACGCACAAACTCCGAGGTCGTGATCGTCATCGGCACGCGTTTTGTTCTCTATCGCGTTTCCGAAAAGCATCACAAGATCGACATTACAAATATCTAAAAGGATTCTCCGAATGAAAAAGATCGGAATTTACGGCGGTAGTTTTTCTCCGCCGCATAACGGGCATATTTCTGCTGCAAGGCAGTTCATGGACGAGCTTTCGCTCGATGAACTCCTCATCATGCCCTCTCACATTTCCCCGCATAAGGTAACAGACCCCACCCTCACCTCGCGCCACCGCTACGAGATGGCAAAGATCGCATTCAAAGATCTGCCCCACGTCACGGTTTCGGATTATGAGATACAAAAAGGCGATGTATCCTATACCGCGAATACCCTTTCGCATTTTTCCAAAGAGGGTGAGCTTTATTTCCTTTGCGGCACCGATATGTTCTTGACCCTCTCGCGCTGGTATCGACCCGATATCATTTTTGCAAACGCCACCATCGTTTTGGCAAGCCGCGAAAACGGCAAGGAACAAGAGATCTTATCCGCCAAAGAAGCTTATGAAAAAGACTTCGGCGCACGCATCATCATCTTAAATAACGAAGTTCTTGAGATCTCCTCTACCGAAGTGAGAAATACGCTGAAACAAGGACGAGATGTCAGCCGCTATCTTTCGCATAATGTGGAGGTGTACATCCGTGAACATAACCTCTACCTTTGATGCCTGGCTTTCGGAAAAGGAAGCACTCGTCCAAAAAGTCCGTGCCGAAATGGGTGAGCACCGCTTCACCCACACGCTTGCCGTTGCCAAGGAAGTGCTTTCGCTTGCCGATACCTATGATCTTTGCGAAAAGGATGCCAAGCGCCTGTTTGTGGCAGCTCTCCTGCACGACTATACCAAAGCTTACAGCACCGAAAAGCAGATCGCGCTTGCCAAGGAATACGGCATCGCGCTTTCCGAAGATGACATTGCCTCGCCGCCCGTGTTGCACTCCCGCACCGCCGCGGCAGTTTGCAAAACGCTCTTCCCTCTTGACGTGGATGATGAAATCTGCGAAGCCATCCGCTGTCATACTGTCGGCAAACAAGAGATGTCACTTTTTGACAAACTCCTCTTTCTTGCCGATTATATCGAAGAAACAAGAACCCATCCTGTTTGTCAAAAGACCCGAAAAGAGTTCTATGAAAAGCTCGCATCGGGTAACAATAAAGAAAACACGCTGAATGACACCCTGCGCCAAGTTTTGCAAAACACACTTGACTACGTTGCCATACAAGGCAACACAGTGCATTCGGATAGCCTCAAAATGCTTAAAAACCTCTGAAAAGAAAGGATATCAATATGGAAGAACTCTTCAAACCCCATGATATGAAAGATGCCGAACCGCTTGAGCTTGCCAAAGCCATCATTCAGATTCTTGATGAAAAGAAAGCCACCGACATCAAACTGCTCCGCGTCAGCGACAGCACCGTCCTCACCGACTATTTTGTCATTTGCACCGGTCACTCCAACACCCAGATCAAAGGCTTTGCCGATGAAGTGGACTACAAACTCGGTCTTTGCGGCGTAGAACCCAAAGGCATCGAGGGTGACAAAAACTCCAAGTGGATCCTCCTTGACTATTATTCAGTCATCGTTCACATCTTCGGAAGA
>JAFQNZ010000044.1 GCA_017395715.1 Clostridia bacterium
GGCTCGTAAGTGCCGATGCAATTCCCTGTCTGCGATATGCGGGGAGCACGTCAATGCCGATCTGCCACATCTGCTCACAATCGGCTGAACAGCCCGCAAGTCCAACAAGTTTGCCATTATCGTATGCGCCAACGCCAAGCACGTCAAGATGCTTTCTATCCTTGCAAAGTGCATTCGACCATTCGGGCAGATATAGGTCGGCAAAATCTTCTTGTGTGAGCAACCGCACCTTGTAGGGACAGGCGTCCTCGACTGTCCGCGTGCGCAAAAGGTTCACATCGGGCAGAAAATACTCCGCCATAAAGCAGATTCTTTGTCCCTTTTGCATTAAGGCTTCGTTAAGGATGTGGATCGTAGGTGTATCAAAGCAATCGATCATGGAATACGAAGCGATATATTGTTCGGTCATTTCACGGAATTCAGGTGAAACCGATGCCACAATATTGTTGCCGTAGGACACAAGCTGACAGGAAAAAGGCAGCTTCAAATACCGTCGTGCACGTTCATTTTCACGCGAAATCAGAACAACATTTTCACTTTTTTCAAAGTCGCTTGCCATGCATGAAAGATCAATCGCCGATTGTGTCATGGCGATTTTCAGAATCTCTTGGTTTGTCATGTTTCTCCCCACTCGTGTCAGTTGATTTCTTCTTTTTCAATACAGCCATCGCTTTTTGATGGAATCTCTTTAATACGCCAAGTGTTTTGGTATCGTTAGGAAACCACCATCGCATCAACAGAATAGCAATGGCAAACGTAACGATCTTTTCAAATGAAAAAGGAACCCACAAAAAGGCAAGATAAGCACCCGAAACGGCTACCATCCATCCGATTTGATAATATGTTCCGACACCGAACAAAACGTATGACCATCCGTTGGTGATCATCCATCCGATACCAAAGCATAAAAGCAGTCTCGGATTGACAATAAACTGTATAAAGGTTTTGAGTTTTTGTTTGATCATAAATAGTTTTTCTCCGTAGAGTTTTCTGATTGTATTATACCACAACTCCATGAAAAATCAATATCGGTTTTGTGTACAACTCTGAAAAGAACTTGACTTTTTCCTTCAAATACGATATGATAACAAGTGAAATCAAGATAGGAGATACATACCATGAATCGTGACTATGCAAACTATGCGGTAGAACAAGCTACTTCTCTTTTGGCAATTGACAGCCCCTCAGGCTTTACCGACAAGGCGGCTGAGTGGATTTTGAATCAGTTCCTTTCTCTTGGCTTTGATGCCAAATTGACCGTAAAAGGCGGCGTTTTGGTGGATCTCGGCGGTGAAAACTCTAACGATGCCCTTCTTTTGGAAGCACACACCGATACACTTGGCGGAATGGTTGCCGAAATCAAAGGAAACGGCAGACTCAGAATCGTTCCTCTTGGCGGTATGCGTGCCGAAAACGCGGAAGCAGAAAACCTTCGTGTTTATACAAGAAACGGTAACGTCTATGAGGGCACGCTTCAGCTTTGTAATGCGTCAGTTCATGTTAATACAAGTTATGGCTCCACCCCTCGTAATTTCAATACCACCGAAGTGGTTCTTGACGAAGAGGTAACATCGAGTGCAAAAGCGCGCGAGATGGGTATTGAAGTGGGTGACATTGTGGCATTTGACCCCCGAACCAACGTAACGGCAGGTGGATATATCAAAAGCCGTTTCCTCGATGATAAGCTGTCTGTCGGTATTCTGTTCGGTCTTGCCAAGTATATCAAAGATCAGAACATCACACTTTCTCGCCGCGTATATATGCATATCACGGTTTATGAGGAAGTCGGTCACGGCGGCGCATCTTCAGTTCCCTGCGGTGTCACTGAAGCCATCAGTGTCGATATGGGTTGTGTGGGCGAC
>JAFQNZ010000045.1 GCA_017395715.1 Clostridia bacterium
AGGCGTGCATCTTCGGGGTCGTTGGCGGAAGCAAAAATCACAGCATACTTGGGGGCAGTTGCGGTGATGAGCGATTCCACGGTATCGTTGTATTCGCCGTGTGCGGGGACTTGGAGAATATCGAACTTCTTGCCGTTCAAGGATTTAATGAGAGATACGGTTCTCGATCCCGAAACGTCGGAAGCAACGAGGACGTCGAGTCCTTCGGAATCAACAGCCACGGCGAGAGAATAATACTCATCGGTATCAAGGCCTGCAGCGGTGGCAGGGTAGATGGTGAGAGTCAAATCGCCTGCTGTGATGGTGGTATCCTGCTTGATGACTTCGGGGGTGATGCCGGATTTGGCAACAGCGTCACGGTAAACCTTGTAAAGGTTGCCGGTTTTTGTGTAGTTGGGCTCAAGGATCTTTTTCACGGTAACACCTTCGAGGATGGTGGGAACGCTGCCGTAGTGGTTCTTGTTGAACTGCGAGAGGATGAGGTAATCGATCTCAGTTACGCCTTTTTCGGCGAGATATTCGAGGATGTCTTCACCGTCGTCCTGCTTGCCGTTGCCGTCTTCGTCTTCTTCTTCACCGCAGTCGATGAGAATGGCAATATCGCCCGAGCGAATGAGAGTGGCGTTGGCTTTGCCGCACTTGAAGAACTTGAAGTTGACTTTATCGTCGTCAACAACCGGTGTACCACCGGGGTTGCCGGGTGTGTTTGTTGTGGGGGTAGAGTCTGTGTTGGGATTCTGAGGAGCATCGGTATCGGTTACGCCGCCGTTATTTGTGGTTTCGGTAGGAGTTGTGCCGCCGCAGGATGCAAAAGTGACTGCCATGCAGAAAACAAGCGCAAGGGCAACGGCTGCGAGAATGATTCTTTTCATATTCCGTTTCCTTCTTTCTGAGTAAATATGTCCGAATGATATGCTTTATTGTACAGGAAAGGTGTGAATACAATATTAACAGTTTGTGTCATTTTCTGCCAGCAGGATGGAAAATGACATATTTTCAAGAGAAATCTGTTGATTTTTTGTATCTTCTCCCAAAAGACGTCGGAATTTCGGTAAGGTTTCACGGATGCCGAGCGGCAAATAAAGATCCGAAAGCGAAAGGTTTTGCGTTTTGCCCGAAAGGTTGACAACGGCAAGCAGTGTCCTTGTTTCATCAAATCGTGAAAGCGCAAACACACCTTGCGGCATCGATTCGGGAAGCTTCATATATCCTTTGGCAAACAGATCGAGCGAACGGCGCAGTTTGCCGATCTCGCGGTAGAAGGAAAGCAAGGCTTCATCCTCTCTGCCCCAAGGGAAGGGACGGCGGTTGAAGGGATCGTAGTAGCCTTCCATACCGGCTTCGTCGCCGTAAAAGATGCAGGGAACACCCGGCATGATGGAAAGGAGAAGCCACGCGAGCTTTAAGCGTTCGGTGGCAAGGGTGCGCTCGGCGGGGGAAAGCTTTGCCGTGGAAAGCTCTTCAGGACTCCTGCCGCCGTCGGGAACACCCGAAAGGCGGGTGAGAATGCGCTCGGTATCGTGTGTGCCAAGAAGATTCATACAAGCATCGGATGCCCCCTTGGGATAGTGCGTGTAAAGACGCTTGACGGTGGCAAACAGCTTCTTGGAATCGCCGTACAAGAGATAGTCGATGATGGCATTTCCCACAGGATAGTTCATGACCGAGTCAAGCTCGTTGCCGCCGAAATAACTGCGGCGCTTGCCGTAGGCGATCTTATCCGAAGCATCCTCCCACACTTCACCAAGAAGAAGCGCATCGCTCTTTTCCTTGCGGCTTGCCGAGCGAATGGCGCGGATCAAGCTTTCGGAAAGCTCATCGGCAACGTCAAGTCGCCAACCCGAAATGCCCTTTCGTAAATAGTGGCGGATCACGCCGTCCTTGCCGCAAATAAAATTGCGGTAAGAGGGCTCATTGGTGTTGACGGCGGGCAGAATGTCAATGCCCCACCAACAGCGGTAGCGGTCGGGATAGTCTTCAAAGTCAAACCAATGATACCACGGAGAATCGGGCGATTGGTACGCGCCAAGGGTGTCATACTTGCCGTATTTGTTGAAATAGCGGCTGTCGTCGCCTGTGTGGTTGAAAACACCGTCTAAGATAATGCCGATGTTTTTCTCCTTGGCTTTTTCGATCAGGTGGTCAAACGCTTCTTCGCCGCCGAACATCTCGTCGATCTGCATATAATCCCCGGTATCGTACTTGTGATTGGAGTACGCCTTGAAAATGGGGGATAAGTAAATGGCAGTCACGCCGAGACTTTTCAGATAGTCGAGCTTATCGGCAACGCCCCAAAGCGTGCCGCCGAAGAACATATTGTTGGCGAGCGCAGCACCGCGGTAGGGTGGGTATTGCGGAATGCCGTTATTCCAGTCTTCGTTGAGGACAGCATCTTCGCGCAAGGGGACTTTTCCGCCTTTGGCAAAGCGATCCACAAAGATCTGATAGAGAATACCGCCCTTGAACCAATCGGGGGTGGTGTAGTGTTTATCGTACACGGTAAGACCGAACGGCTCGTATCCTTCATGCGCGTGGGATACGCGGAGCGTGTAGGAATAGGCATCGTAGGATAGGCGAAGCGTACCCTCTGCCGAATCGAACAGGATCGAGGCAAAATAGAGACCGTTCAAGCGCAAAAGGGGAAGGGACAAGCAGTAGGTGTCTGTGGCAGATTCACAGCCCTGCCATACAAAGGGGAAGGTGAGGCGGTTGGGTGAGTCAAGCTCGTGACCGTCAAACAGTTCCAGATAGGGCGATGCGGCGCCGAGAGAGCGCCGCACCGTCAGAGTAAAGGTCAAAGTATCGTCACCGGAAAAAGCCGAGAAAAGCTCTGCGTGAGAAAATTCCTCGCTTGTTACCGTGAGGGAAATATCCCGTGGATTGA
>JAFQNZ010000046.1 GCA_017395715.1 Clostridia bacterium
AATGTTGAGGATGCCATGCCTGCTATCTCCAATGCGTTTGCGGGTCTCTCGGGCGACAAGTTCGAGAAGCTGATGAAGAAACTGCTCATCGACCACAAGAATGTTTCGGTCGCGTGTGAAGCCACCAACGGTGAAACGAAGGTTATGGACTATGATCTCGCGAACGAAGTGTTCTGCATGGAGATTGAGGATATGTACATCCTCTGCTTCGAGGTCATCCGTCTGAACTTCGGGGGTTTTTTCAAGAAGCTCGGAGCCCGATTTGGAAACCTGCAAGCGTTAGTTCAGCGGGTAGCTCCGAGTACAGCAAATACGGCGAATTAGACCTACGCCAATTTTCCGATCTTGAAATGAGGATGTACGTCCTCATAAAAGCCCGTCTTGCTTCAAAACTTGAGCTTGAAACCGTTTATACACTTGATGAGGCTCTGAAGCTCTACGCTCTGCATCAGATGGATACAGACATCGAGAAAGCACACGCCGAGGAGCTGAAGAACATCAAGACTAAATAATAAGCGAAAGCGAGGTGATGGCGGTGACAATATCCGAATTTATCAACAAGATCGGCTTCAAAGTGAAGAGCGAGGATGTTCAGAAGGTCAACGATACAATCGCTGGCATCAAGAACACCGCCACCAATCTGCTTGGAGCTATTGGAGTCGGCTTGAGTCTTGCGAGCATAAACGAGCTTGTTGAAGAGTTCACTGCCGTAAATAACGGCATCCGCAGCGCGGTCGATGGACTCGAAGACATGGACGATGCTCAGAAGAAGATTCTCAGCGGAGCGAACGAAGCGAGGGTCTCTTACGGCGCGATGGCTACGACAGTCTCGAACTTGGTGAAATCCAGTCCGGGGATGTTTCCTGTTGATGATGCCGTAGAGTTCACAAGCACGGTCACGAAGCTGTTGAAAACAGCAGGCAGAGGCGAATCCACAATCGCGAGCGTCACGGAAGCACTGAATAAGTCATTCCAAAAAGGTGTCGTGGAAGCAGAAACGCTGAATGTCCTGCTTGAACAGTCGCCCGAAGCCGCCAACGTACTTGCAAATCGTCTCGGCGTAGCAAGAACGCAGTTGCTCACTATGGCTACGGACGGAAGAATCTCTGTCAATGATCTGAAGGAGGCGTTCCTCAGTTCGGCTGACGAGATAGACGCTGCTTTCCAAAACGTAGACATGAATGTATCGGATGCTCTGTTGAATATCCGAAACAGGTGGGGTCTATGGCTTGCGGAGACAGACAAAATGTTCGGCGTCACAAAAACGATCTCGAAGGCTATGGTCTCCGGGTTCACAATGGTAATCAGTCTGCTCAACAAGGCAAGAACCGCTGTTGTGTGGTTGAGCGAAAAGCTCGGCGGTATGCAAAATCTGCTGAAGCTCGTAGCCATCACCGCAGGAGCGTTCTTCATTGCTTTGAACGGCAGTAAGATTCTGAGTTTTCTCAAATCAGCAGGGTCACTGCTGAGCGCGGGTAAGTTGAAGATCCTCGCGATTGTGGCTGTGATCGTACTGCTGGCTCTGCTCGTTGAAGACTTTTTCAACTTCATGCAGGGCAACAACAGCTTGATCGGTGAATTGCTCACGAAAGCAGGCGTAGACGTCGATGCTTTCCGAGAAACCGTGAAAGGCTTGTGGGGGCAGGTCAAAGAGCTGTTACCCATTATAAAGCAGTTTGCTCAAGGAATCGGAAAGCAACTGCTGTCTGCGGTGAAGCAGATCCTCCCGAGCTTGATCGAGCTCGGAAAGAAGGTCCTTCCCGTAATTGTCGAGGTCGTCAAGCAGATCATCAAATTTGTCGGTCAGCTCGCGCAGGCGATCTTGCCGATTGTGCTCTCTCTGATCGAGCAGCTATTACCGTTCCTTGTACAGGTCATCGAGTCAATTTTACCGTTGATCGTGACGCTGTTCGAGGCGATTTTGCCCCTGCTCATGGAGATCATCAACGCGATCTTACCTGCGATCATCGACTTGGTAAACGCAATTTTACCGTTGGTGCTCCAGTTGGTCGAAGCGATTTTGCCGGTCATCCTCGAGCTGATTCAGATGATCGTCCCGATTTTGGTTCAGATCGTCGAGGCTATCATGCCCGTGCTGATCGAGCTGGTCGGCGCGATTTTCCCTCTGCTTGAGCCGATTTTCGACTTGGTTTCACAGCTCGCGCAGGCGATCTTGCCTGTAGTTGTGAATCTGCTGAACGCGATCCTGCCCATCCTCGAGCCGATCCTCGGTATTCTGAAGCCGATAGCCGACATCCTCGGCGGTATCATCGGCGCAATCGCCAAGGTGGTAGGTTGGGTGGCAGATGGTCTCGGTTGGGTTGTCGATCTGATCTTTGGAACAGGAGACGAAGGAAGTTCCAACGCTGAAAAGGTCAATGCCTACGCAAAGGGTACAGAAAGCACCTCCGATACGTTCATCGCAGGTGAAGAAGGACCCGAGCTGATTACAGGACAGCCCGGCAAACAGGTGTTCACAGCGCTTGAAACAGGCAACATCTTCAAAGCGATTGCCATGCTCGGAAGAGGAAGCGCAATGGCTCTCAAGAGCGTTGATACGACGGGAGTGAACGAAGTGATCTCGCTGCTCAAGAGCGGCGTATCGTCTGCATTCTCGTTCTTTGGTGGAAACGGTGTCCTTGAGGCCCTCTCCATGCTGAGCAGAAGTGCAACCGCTTCTCCGTCTACTGTCACGAACTCGAGCAACACGAGAACGGTCAACCAGTACAACGAGTTTACGAACACGTTCCACGGCGAGGCTGCTGTACAAAAGTCAGCATCCAAAGCCATAAATGGAGCCGCGAATGACGCCACTTCTGAACTTGCTCGCGGTTTGGCGTTTGCAAGATAAGGAGGTAGCGTGATATGGCACAGCCCAAACAGCCCGTTTCGATAAACGGGATCGAATTTGACGCCCTCATCACCGAAGACAGAGGGCTTGAAGCAACGGTCCCCGAATATGCAGTGGAAGACGGATTCTCTGTCAGCGACACTATCATAATCGGGACCGAAACGCTCAGCATGACGCTTTTCATCACGGATACTCCTGTAACGTGGTTCAGCAGACACGGATCGGGCAGAGGCAGAACTGAGAGCATTGTAAAACAGCTCGAAGAACTGTTCTACACGAAATCGCCCGTCACCGTCGTGACAACTGATCGCACGTTTACGGACATGGCGATTGAAAGCATTTCCTTCAGCAAAAACGCGGAGACAGGATATGCGAGAGAAATCCCGATCTCGTTGAGAAAAATCCGTATCACGAAAGCGAGGACAACTACAATCCCCGACAGCTACGGTAAAAGCGGCGACACCGGCGCAAGCGCAGGAACCGCGAATACCAGTACCGCGAACTCGGGAAGCACGCCGAGCTCCAATAATTCCGCAGCATCGAGCGGCGAAGCGGAAACGAAATCAAGTATCCTGTACAGCGCCGCAAAATCTACGGGTTTGTTAGGAGAGTAATGATATGGAATACACGATCATCGAAGTTCCCGATATGAACGACAGCGTTTCCCGCGTTGTTCTGTCGGGGACTCCTTATTTCATCAGATTCAGCTACAACGATACCTGCGACTATTGGAAGTTCAGTCTGTACAATGCACAGAGCGAGCCTATCGTGGTGGGCATCAAGATTGTTCCGAACTTTCCGTTGAATGTTTTCTACGGAGTAACCAAGCTGCCCGACGGCGTATTCGGGGTCATCTCGAAGCTACAGCGCATCGGTCGTAACGACTTCAAGGAAGGGAACGCGCAGTTCATTTTCTGCCCCGTAGAAATTCCCGAGTGATGACGGTGTCTTGCGGTGCGTCCTATGGACTGTCCGCAGGACATTCCCGTCACCACAGCAGGCTTCACACCGTCCACCCTTTACATTAAAGCTGAATCGGCCTTTTTTGTAGCCTTTGGCTTTGGCATCAGCTGTGGATGCAAACAAGTCA
>JAFQNZ010000047.1 GCA_017395715.1 Clostridia bacterium
CGCACATAATATACTGCAAGACAGGTGGAAAGTTCACTTGTATAAAAACCCCACACGTCATATTCATCATCGGGGGCACCCACAATTTTTTGTTTTTCCCATAAAAGAGAGAGCGATTTGATTCTGTCACGGTACAACGCCGCCGCCTCAAAGGCAAGATTGTCGGAGGCATAACGCATTTTTTCCTCCAAAGACGCTTTTACCTCTTTGAAATTTCCGCGCAAAAACCATAAAATCTCGCGAAAACTTTCTCGGTATTCTTCTGCCGACATTCCGCCCGAGCAAACCGCCGAGCATTGCCCGATCTGACTGTAAATACACGGACGTTCTTTTCCGATGTCCCGCGGAAAAACACGCCGACAAGTCGGCAGCTTAAATACACGGTTCACAGTTTTGATGACTCTTGCCGCCAAAAATGAAGAAGAATACGGCCCAAAATACCGTGCCTTGTCCGCACTTCTGCTCCGCACCATCGTTACACGCGGAAAGGGTTCATCCATCGAAACCTTAATATAAGGATAATTCTTGCCATCCTTCAGAAGAATGTTATATTTGGGCTTGTGCAGCTTAATCAGCTTGTTCTCAAGCGTCAGCGCTTCGGTTTCGGTGTCTGTCAGCATATATTCAAAATCCCGCACCGAATCCACCATCGCGCGTGTTTTGGGCTCTTTGGGCGAATCTGAAAAATACTGTGATACGCGATTCTTCAGAGATTTGGATTTACCAACATAAATAATACGCCCATCACCGTTTTTCATCAAATATACACCCGGCGAAAACGGCAAATCATTTGCTTTTTTACGCAATTCTTCGCGACTGCGATTTGGCATCATCCCACCCCTTTTCCAAAAACATATAACAAAAATGAGCAGACACGGTTTCGTCTGCTCATTTTGTTGAATCATCAAATTATTCGCCGACAAGGCCGTTTTCAATCAAAGCGCAAAGACCTTCGATGGCTGCTTTTTCATCGTTTCCGTCGGCAATAACCGTCACAGACATGCCTTTTGCGATGCCGAGAGACAACACACCGAGAAGCGATTTGGCGTTAACGCGTCTTTCGTCTTTTTCCACCCAAATCGAACATTTGTAGGAATTCGCTTTTTGAATAAAGAATGTAGCGGGTCTTGCATGAAGTCCTTGCAGATTCTTTACAGTTATCTCTTTAGAAATCATCGTAACGTATGCTCCTTCTATCAACACAGTAAACTAACTGCTAATTTGTCTATCGTAATTATAACAAAAAAAACAGAAAAATCAAGACCCTATGACAAAAAAACAATTATTTTCGAGGAATTTCGGTAATTTGAACACAAACTGTGTAATTTCCCGCACAAATATTGAAAGTTTCACCAACACGCACCGAACGGTTGTCCTTGGAAACAAGACCGCTATCCGTATAACGCGCATCCATCACGATTATTCCGCTAACAGAATATCCCATAAGTTCTTCTTTTATCTCAACATGGTCCACCACGCCAAAGCTGTGGCGGTTCTTGTCGTCAAAGAAAAACTCTGTTCCCTCTTCAATTTCCGACACTTCGTTGATGGTTAGATTGTCGGCATTGGTTTTAAAAGAGATCTTTACTTCCTGTGTAGGCTCAGCACGTAAAAAGAATTCTGCAATCGTACCGCGGAAACCGATACCCAACACACACAAAAGAAGCACCACCACCAAAAAGAAATCAAGCGCTGTAAATCTCCGCTTTGGGGTAGTAGATTCCTGCTCCTTTTTCTTCTTTTTTTCTTCGGTTGTGTTCCCGATTGTTTTTCTGATATCACTCACTGTCTGTCACCTCTTCCGCCGCAACACACTTACACACGCCTGTGAAATACGGTGTGGAAAATGAAAGCTGTTCTCCAATGCGAACCACATGATCGTTCACATAATAAACACCGTCATCAACCACTGCCTGTGCTTCTACTCTCAACACAAAACTTCCTTTATCGGAAGACGGCACAAGCTCTGTTCCCTGATCGTTTAACACCATATACGGTGCTTTCTCGCTGACATAAACCACTTCACCCAAAGAAAACTTCTTGGTCAAATGGTACAAAACATCACCGCTTTCAATAGGAAGACTCGTTCCGTCAACAAGCAAGTCATCGTCAATCGGTGCCACTTCAAAGGTGTACATTACCGTTTTGGTATCACCCTTCATGTTCACACGGTCAAGCAAATTGCCGTCTGCAAAAAGCATCACATAACCAAGAATCATTATTATTATCGCGACAAATAAAAGTATCAACACATCGACAATATTCCATTTGCCACGTCTGTTGCTTTTAACGTTCATAAGAAATCCTTTCATGGTTGTTTGGCAACAACCAAACTTTCACTGTAACATTTCTGTAGATCTCAAAATCATTTTGATGATTTCTTCCCTCTTGCCAGCGTTGCACGCCAATCACACGCATCAGGCTCTTGCGGTAATTCTTCCAACTTATGCATACCAATGCGTCTGATCGCCGTAATCAATCCCGCCACAAGCCAGAACAAAAGATAAATACGGTTGTTGTACCAAATATACTCTGTCATGCCGTTGATCAAAAGCGCTATCAGAGCGGAAAGGCACGCAAGACCGGAAACCGAACTGAAATGTCGAAACGATCGTTTGCGGAAAAGCGAAAACGAACTGCGAACAAGCATCAAAATCAAAATAGCAAATACAAGCAGTCCGGCGATACCCAGCTCTATTGTAATCTGTAAGAACAAATTATGTGCATGGGGTGCCGATTCTATTCCGGAAAGTGCAAAATCGCCGTAAGCCTCTGCAAATGCCACATCTCCCACACCCACGCCGGTCATAAAGCAAGAGCGTATCAGCGCAGCACAACCCTTCCAGATATTGATACGGTAGAGCACCGACGAATCAGAAAACGTAACAATACTGCTGACCCGTTCCACAAACGTATCGGGTAAGAAGAAAAACGCGGTTACACCCGCTGCAATCAAGAAAACAACCCACGGAATCGCCTTGTGAGACAAAATCAAAAGGGTGGCAACCAAAACAAGCGCAACGCTCAGCCACGCACCTCTTGACCAAGTTAAAAGCAAACACACAGCCGAAAGCAAGAATGCTAAAAACGCCAAAAACTTCATTTTTTTGTTCTTTCTGCCGATCATACAACCAAAAGAAACAAAAAACGCAACCAATAAATAGCAAGCAAGAACATTGGGGTTGCTCCAAAAAGAAACCACACGACCCGCAAGAGCGGAAAAGACCTCATTGTCTTGCCAAAGCTTGCTCTGCTTATTCAGCACCCATTCTGCTATACCAACAACAGAAACAACACAAGAGGATGCCATAAAAGCACTCAACACCCGTTTCAACCATTCTTCATTTCGAATAAGAGCTGTCACAGCAAAATACATGAGTCCAAGCACACAAAAAACAAATGCCGAACGAAAAGATGCCATACCGCCAAAAGTAAAAATACCGCCAAACAGGATCAAAACAAAGAACAACAATGCATAAAGATCAGCGGGTTCGAACCGAATCGACCGCTTCCCGCGCAGTACCTTTACAAGCAGTGAGAACAGTATCAACAAAGAAATGGCAACAGCAACATAGGTCGGATGCTCCATAAAGCTGAGAAAAGGAAGAACAAATACCAAGAACACAAGTCCGAATTCCGGGATATTCATGACCACAGCGACAAACACCGTAATACCCAAAAGAGAAAACACAAGCCAAGGCGGCAAAAAGAAAGTCAAAAGGCCAAGACACATTCCCGAAACAAACGCTTTTCCGTTATGTCTTCTCAAGGTTTTTCTTTGAATTGTCTCAGAACGGATTCCCGCAAAATGACGCATAAAAAAGCCACCAAAACGGCTTTCGTCCAAAAATGCAAACAACGAGCCTTTTTTTGCAAACATTAAGGTCAGCGAAACCGTCATAAGCACGACGGCAACCACCATATAGGTGATAACCAGAACATTGTCATCGCCCGAAAAATGCGACAGCATCGCAAACGGGCTCCGTATAACAGATAAAAACAGTGTCAGCGTCTGCGATAGAAGCATAAAAAGCGCAAAGCCAAAAACCATAACACCGTATGTCACAAGCGGTGTGTATAAGAACCGTTCTTTGGCGGCACTGAGCCATAAAACAAGCATACTGTTATCAAACGCCGAAGCAAAACGGTCTTTGAAAGAACGAGGCAAGGTCTCTTCGTTATAAATGCCGACATTCTCCATGCCATCAGGTTTCTTTTCCTGCTGAACCTCTTCGTTTTTTCTCGAAAAAAGCTTCTTTTTCATGCGCGATAACTTGTGAAAAAACCATGTATTCTTGTATCGATCACAAGTCTTATCGTATCCGGAAAGATATTCTCCCACCGCACCGTCCCGAACAAATCGGTAAATTCCGCGGTTAATCTCTTCGGATATACTCACGGACGGCGCATTGACAGACAGGTTTTTTTCTGTTTTCTTATCTTTCAAACTCAAATCATCTCACCCTCTTTACGGTAAAATGTACTCCATATAGGATCATAAAAGATCGGGACGCTTCTTTTGTGTCAGCTTGAGAGCTTCTTCTTTTCTCCATGCCTCTATTTCGGCATGATTGCCGCGAAGAAGCACATCGGGAACCTTTTTCCCATGAAAATCATACGGGCGCGTATATTGCGGATATTCGAGCATACCGCAGGAAATACTCTCATTTTCATAGCATTCGGCATCCGCAAGAACACCGGGACAAAGCCTTGCCACAGAGTCGATCAACACACAAGCTGGAAGCTCTCCTCCGGTCAGAACATAATCCCCAATGGATATCTCTTCATCCACAATTTCTTCAATAACACGGGAATCGATCCCTTCATAATGTCCGCACAGAATCACAAGATTATCATATTTTTGCAATTCCTTGGCTTTCTTTTGCGTTAAAAGGCTACCTTGCGGAGACATATACACGGTATGCACACTTCCCTCAAGGTGAGAGGCAACATCCGCAAAGCAGTCATATACACAGGGGGCTGACATCAGCATGCCTTTGCCGCCGCCATACGGCGTGTCATCCACCCGACGGTGCTTGTCCTTGGAATAGCTGCGAATATCCACAGCCGATACCGATATCGCGCCGGCGCTTTGCGCCCGCCCGATAATGCTCTCTGCGCACACCTGTTCAATCAAACCGGGAAACAAAGTCATCACCGTAAAATTCATATCAAACCCTCAATGACCGAAAGATAAATCCCGCTTTCAAGATCCACTTTCTTCACAAACTCCGGAACAACCGGAACATATGCCTTCTTTTTATCAGGCTTTTCAATCTCATAGATATCGCTTGCACCGTAATTCAGAACATCGGTCACTTTCCCATAGCATTCACCGCTGTCCACGTCATACACCGAAAGCCCGATCAGATCCACAATGAAATACTCGCCCTCGTCCAAACAAAACTCCTCACGCTCTGCATACAAAAGGCGGTTTTTCAAAGGAATTGCCGCTTCAATACTGTCATATCCTTCAAAATGAAAGAGAACACGACCCTTAAAGAGACTTGCTTTCTTAATGATCAACTTTTTGTATTCACTACCGGATTTGATATAAAGCGAACGAAGTGCCTTCAAAACCTCCGGAGCATCGCAGTAAGAATCCACGACCGCATCACCGCCGATTCCGTGCGTATTGGCAATCTTCCCTGCTTCAATATAAAGCTCATTTGTCATATCCAATCCCTCTTTCGTGTTCCGATTTATACGCCTTACTTTGGATTTATTTTAATATTATACCACAAAACCTCAAAAGAATCAACCAACAAGTCAAAGAAAAAATCAAAAAGTACGGGTTTAATCCTTTTTTTGGAATATTTTTTCGATTTCACACACATATACCGTGTGAAAATCATCCGCAGGATAATGTTTCAAAAGAGATTCTTCCCTAAAACCGTTTTGGATAAGATCATCCCGATACAGCTGTTTTACTATAAAAACAAGTTTTGACTCCGCCACCGCCTTAACGCCGTCAAAATCAGCTTCATGCAAGCCGGTAGCCGTCATTTTGTCCACACATCTTCCCGACTGTGATCCGCACACTTTATGCGCACTCTTGTATTCCTCCGGCAAAACGCAAACCGAAAACCGATCCTGTTTTTCGAGCAGATCATGTGTGTATCGTTGCGGTCTGACAAACAGAAAGCAAACCTCTTTGTTCCAAAGAATACCCATACCGCCCCAACTTGCAGTCATCATGTTTTCTCTGCCGTTTTCCTCATCATAACAGCAAATCAACAGCCATTCATCGTCTATCATGCGAAACAAGTTAGTATCAAGTTCTTTGGGGTGCACTGCGTTAAAATCCATTTTGAGTTCCCTCCCATATCATAGAACGACCGCATAAATTCGCAACAATTTCACACAGTCTTAACATTTTCTGTATAATCTTATTATATGATATTCTTATTTAATTGTCAATAATAATATAAATCGGTTATTTTTTTCATTTTTTGCTTTACAAGTACGGCATTTTGTGCTATACTTAACATGGTCTGTTGTGTCCTGTTAAGCCATTCAAGCATAGCACAACACAAATTAATGAAAGGAATACGCCCGGCATTTCATTGCTCTGCGGTACACCTTATGAAGAAAAAACAAAAAAACTTCATGAAAACGCCTATTTGGCACGCCTTAATCTGCGCCGCCCTTGCGGTTTTCATGCTTATACTTTTGCACCGTGATCCGGACGCAAGCCGCAATGATTTTTCCACGCTTTACATCATCCTGTCGGTATATATTATTCTCTGCGCGTTGGTTTTGATATTTGCTAAAACATTCCGAACCAAGCTGTATCAAGAAGAATCGCTTGAAAGCATTTCGGAGCATATGCCTCTTTCGATCTATGCAAATGTATCAACTCCCATTGCGCTTTGCAACGAAAACGGATTGATCGTATGGAAAAATTCCGGATTTGATGCCATTGCCGAGTTTTCCAACACACGCACCCGTACACTCCGTTCTATTCTCGGCTTTGGTCTTGAAAGATTCACTGCACAGAACGAAGACGATGAAGAACGCCAAAACGGCATTCTGTGGTCATCCGAAACAGCAACCTACCGTGTATTTGCCAAGCAGTCCCAGGAAGGCAACACGTTGGTATGGTGGATCGACGTCACAGAGCTTGAAAAAGTGCGCCGTCAAAAAGAAGAGGAAGAATTTTTCCTGGCATATATTTACATTGACAACATCGAAGAACTCATTCAGATCGAACGCGAAAACACCGCTTCCCTTGCCTCAACCATCTCCAATATGCTGTTTGAATGGGCAATCAGCGCCGACGGTGTGATCAAGGAGTTTGAACGAAACAAGTTTATTTTCATGTTCAGCCGCAAAGCGTACATAAGCTTTGCCGAAACAAAATTTGACATTCTGGATAAGATCCGTTTTATTCCGATTGGCAAGAACACCGAAACCCCCGCAACCATTTCCATCGGTGTTTCCACCATATCCGGAACGTTCGCCGAAAAAGATGCGGCAGCCAAAGCCGCCCTTGAGCTTGCGCTTGCCCGCGGCGGCGACCAAGCCGTTGTAAAGAGCGAAAACGGCGTTGAATTTTTTGGCGGTATGACCAAATCGTCGCAAAAGCGCTCCACCGTAAAATCCCGTACGATCGCCAATAAACTGACCGATTTGATTTACGGCAGTACCAATGTGCTGATCATGGCACACAAATACGCCGACTTTGATGCGCTCGGTGCCTGTGTCGGCATTGCACGCCTTGCAATGCAGTGCGGAAAACCTTGTTACATTATCTCGGATAAGAAAAACGCAGATCTTGCAAAATGCCATGAAAAGCTCAAAACCCTTCACTCGTATGACAATGTATTTGTCACGGCAGCCGAAGCCGCTGAGCTTAACTATTCCGAAACGCTTCTTGTGATCGTGGATGTCAACAACCCCTCGCAGTTTGAAGACCGAGAAATCGCAACGCTTGTCCGCAAAACAGTGTTCATCGACCACCACCGAATGACAGGCGAGTTTGCTAAAACGCCGCTTCTTCACTACATTGAGCCTTCGGCTTCCTCCACCTGCGAGTTAATCTGTGAGATCCTTGAGCAAACCACCGCAGGTAACAAACTTTCCAAGCAAGA